>CAYZSD010000001.1:0-97321 GCA_964481075.1 uncultured Rikenellaceae bacterium
AAATATACCATGACCCAATAAGAATTATTCAATAAGCTTATTGCACATTGCAAGGAGTATGGCTTTGTTTTTCAGAGCAGCGAAATTTATGATGGTTTAAGCGCTGTTTATGACTACGGTCAGAATGGGGTTGAGCTGAAAAACAACATCCGGCGATATTGGTGGGATGCAATGACCCGCTTAAACGAGAATATTGTTGGGATCGATGCGGCCATTTTTATGCATCCACAAACATGGGTGGCATCAGGGCACGTTGGTGCCTTCAACGATCCACTTATCGACAATAAGGATAGCAAGAAGCGCTACCGCGCTGATGTTCTTGTTGAGGAGTGGATTGCCAAGCAGGAGGACAAGATAGCAAAGGAGGTTGAAAAGGCAGCCAAACGATTTGGGGAATCGTTCAACGAGGAGATGTTTCGCCAAACCAACCCCCGAGTGCTTGAGGTGCAGGAGAAAATACAGGCTATTACCACACGTATGGTGAAGTCGCTTGATGGGGGCGATTTGGCAGACATGAAGAGGATTATTGAGGAGTGTGAGATAGTTTGTCCTATTTCGGGTTCGCGCAATTGGACCGATGTTCGCCAATTCAACCTTATGTTCGAGACCAAACTTGGATCAGTTACCGAAGATGCAAATACGATTTATCTTCGTCCGGAAACGGCTCAAGGGATATTTGTAAACTACCTCAATGTTCAGAAAACGGGCAGGATGAAGATTCCCTTTGGGATTGCCCAGGTGGGCAAGGCCTTTCGGAATGAAATTGTGGCTCGCCAGTTTATCTTCCGTATGCGCGAGTTTGAGCAGATGGAGATGCAGTTCTTCGTTAAACCCGGTGAGGAGATGGAATGGTATGAGTTCTGGAAGGAAAAACGGATGAAGTGGCATAGAGCCATGGGGCTAGGAGATGATAGCTACCGTTTCCATAAGCATGAGAAGTTGGCGCACTACGCCAATGCAGCAGCCGATATCGAGTTCAAGTTTCCCTTCGGTTTCAAGGAGGTTGAGGGTATCCATTCCCGCACCGACTTCGATCTTGGGAGCCACCAGAAGTACTCAGGGAAAAAGTTGCAATACTTTGACCCAGAAACCAATGAGAATTACGTGCCATACGTGGTGGAAACATCAATTGGGCTTGACCGCACATTCCTGTTAATCCTCTCTGCTGCTTACACCGAGGAAAAGATAGCTAAGGAGGATGGCACAACCGATGAGCGTGTGGTTCTTCGAATTCCTCCAGCCCTTGCACCCGTTAAACTAGCTGTTTTCCCGTTGGTGAAAAAGGATGGTCTCCCCGATAAGGCAAGAGCCATATTGAACGACCTAAAAATCGATTTTGCCTGCCAGTACGAGGAGAAGGACAGCATTGGCAAGCGCTACCGTCGGCACGATGCCATTGGCACGCCATTCTGTATCACAATCGACCACCAAACGCTTGAGGACGATACGGTTACAATTCGCTATCGCGATACTATGGAGCAGGAAAGAGTAGCCTCAACCCGCCTACGTGAGATTATGGACGAAAAGGTGAGCATGAGAACAATGCTGATGAAGGTGTTGTAGATATTTTTGCTAGAATTGTTATTAGTTGAAAGAGGCTGTCTATAAAAAATAAAAACAAAGTGTCTTTTTAGTACAGTCTCTTTGTTTTTTCTTAGTAGTTCTAATAATATGCTGCATTTGGGTAACCTTAATGACATTTTCCTTGGCATTCGCAAGCAAATCGACCCATCTTTGCTTTTTCAAATGCTTCCCTTCCCTCAGTAAAGGCAAACCATGCTATACCCAGCGATCCAATAATATCTATCCAACCAACCCCAAAAAGCTCGTATGTAATACTTGAAAGCAGTAATATGAATGAAAGGTAAAAACATGTTTTTGTGCAGTTTGCATCTGCAATTATTGCATTAGAGTTTAGTTTTTCACCAACCTTCTTCTTTGCACGCATAAGGAACCACATGGTTAAAATAGAAGCAGATGAAACTATGATACCAATAAGTGTTGTTTCTGGTTTCATTCCTTTGTATAGATTTATTCCTGCTCCAACTACCAAACCTAAAGTAAGCATGTAAAAAGCAAATCCTGTTGTTTTCAATGCATTTCGCTCAAACGAATCAGGAGTTTCAACGGGATATTTTCTCATTCGCAACACCAAATGCAGAACACCAAATGCAGAAATCATCTCAACGAAGCTGTCAATCCCAAAACCAAGCAGCACAAGGGTATCATCGCTTATCCCAAACAATACAGAGACAAGACCCTCGATTAGGTTGTATAGAAGAGTGATAATCGTTAGGATTATTGCAACCCTGATAAGTTTTCCTTTTTCCATTTGAGGTTATTTAGTAAAAACAACGCAAAACGATACCCAAAGTTCAATTTCCTTTTTCAGCTCTTTGAGTGAAAAGGATGCCATTGAGGTGGTCGATTTCATGCTGAAATATTCGTGCAGTAAAACCTTCAATCATTTCAATCCTATATACACCTTCCACGGTGAAGTAGCTTACGAGTATTGCATAGGGTCTTTGTACCTCGCACCTTATACCGTCAACTGAAAGGCAACCTTCCTTACGATTTTCTTTCAATATTGAGTATTGAGCTATTGTTGGATTGATATAAGCTTCGAATGGTTCATTCGATTTGTCGAATCGCTGAACAAGGATAACCCTTTTGTTTACTCCAACCTGCGGGGCAGCAATGCCAACCCCTCTCGATAAAGAATCGGTTACGGTTCTGTACATTGTTGAAATAAGCCAGGGAAGAGTCTCGTCTTCTAGATCAACTTGTTGCGAAACAGAGCTAAGGATTATCGAGTCGGCAGGTATATGCGACTTGGTTACCCTCGATTCTGAAACGTCATTTAAAAGGAAATTTTGTGGACTAAAATGTTGAGAGAAAGACGATGAGCCAACAAGGAGAAAGAGGACAAACAGTAAGTACTTTGATGTTTTCATTGTGATTATTGCAACTTGTTAACAATAAATTAATAAGGGCAAAGGGGCTTTTTTTATCAAATATAACACTACCTTTGCACCCCAATTTTTATTCAATGCCAAAGATAAGGAATATTGCCATTGTGGCACACGTTGATCATGGAAAGACAACACTGGTTGATAAGCTAATTATTCAAGGGAATATTTTTAAAGACCACGAGGATCCGGGAGAACTAATACTCGACAGCAACGATCTGGAGAGAGAAAGAGGGATAACAATTCTTGCAAAGAATGTCTCCGTTGCATATAAAGGGATTAAAATCAACATTATCGACACGCCAGGGCACTCCGATTTTGGGGGCGAAGTTGAACGTGTACTCAATATGGCCGATGGTGTTCTCCTTCTGGTTGATGCCTTTGAAGGGGCTATGCCACAAACCCGTTTCGTTCTTCAGAAAGCTCTTTCGCTTGGGCTGAAACCAATAGTTGTAATCAACAAGGTTGATAAGCCAAACTGTCGTCCAGAAGAAGTTCAGGAACAGGTTTTTGATTTGATGTTTAACCTAAATGCAACCGAAGATCAGCTCAATTTCCCAACTGTTTACGGTAGCGCAAAACAGGGATGGATGTCGGACGACTGGAAGCTTCCTACCAATGATATTACTGTTTTATTAGACAGCATAGTTGCTCATATTCCCGAACCAAAGGCACACAAGGGAATGCCCCAGCTTCTGATAACGTCCCTCGACTATTCACCTTATGTTGGCAGGATTGCTATTGGAAAACTTCATAGAGGGGAACTTACACTGGGCCAAAACGTAGCTTTGATGAAGCAGAACGGGCAGGTAATTAAGACAAAAATCAAGGAGCTTCTTGTTTTCGAAGGTTTGCAACGAAGAAAGGTCGAAAAGGTAGAAGCAGGCGACATCTGCGCTTTAGTTGGTATTGAAGGTTTTGACATTAGCGATACAATCACCGATATTGAGAACCCCGAGGCACTTCCATCCATTGCAGTGGATGAGCCAACCATGAGCATGCTCTTTACCATTAACGACTCTCCCTTCTTTGGCAAAGATGGTAAATATGTAACATCAAGGCACTTGAAAGACAGGCTTGACAAAGAGCTCGAAAAAAACCTGGCGATGAGGCTCGAGCCAACCGATTCAGCCGATTCATTTATAGTTTATGGTCGGGGAGTCCTTCACCTTTCAATACTCATTGAAACCATGCGTAGAGAGGGCTATGAGATACAAGTGGGACAACCACAGGTAGTTATAAAAATGGTTGGTGCTGAAAAATGTGAACCCATAGAGTTTCTTACTGTTGACCTGCCCGATGAGGTTTCAGGGAAAGCCATTGAACTGGTTACCCGGCGTAAAGGTACGCTACTGCTTATGGAGCGTAAAGGTGATAGAATTCATCTTGAATTTGAAATTCCTGCAAGAGGAATTATTGGATTGCGGAACCTTCTTCTTACATCAACTGCTGGGGAGGCTATAATTGCTCATCGGTTTAAGGGTTTTGAACCCTATAGAGGAGAAATTGAAACACGGCAAAACGGTTCGCTTATCGCTCTGGAAAGTGGGACAGCTTATGCTTATGCCTTAGGTAAACTTCAGGATAGAGGCCGCTTTTTTATTGAATCACACGAGGAGGTTTATGAAGGTCAGGTTGTTGGTGAGAATACGAGGGCTGGAGATTTGGTTGTAAACGTAACAAAATCAAAAAAGCTAACGAATATGCGTGCATCTGGTTCCGACGAAAAAGTTTTTCTTGCTCCACCAATTAAATTTAGCCTTGAAGAAGCGTTGGAATACATTCAAAATGATGAATACGTGGAGATTACTCCCAAGGCCATTCGATTAAGGAAAATACTTCGTTGTGAACACGATCGAAAAAGAGCACAGAAGAACTAGATCTATTCAAAACGAATAAAGCTATCTAACAAATTCTTAAATACTACCTGTTTGTAGAAAAATTGTTGTAAATTGTAGGCATTCTTGATTCTTGTAACAAGATTTTGATTTTATTTATATCCAAATATTTGGATATTCTGTCTTACCTGCAATTTGCATACACAATGTTACAATATTTCAAACAATTACTTTTCTTTTCCGTTTTCTTTTCAGTTGGATGTAATCGCATCTCGGTTGACGAAGAGCATAAATCAATTTTCGATTCAAAGGTTCTTCATGATATTACAACAGACACAACAGAAGCAAACGCTGCTATTGATTCTTTGAATACTATTCTTCTTAACTCCTCCCCTGATACTTTAAAAATTGAAGTTGCAAACAATTTGGCTGAGGAATGGATTACCATTAACCCTTCAAACACACACAAAATTGCTAGTCAGGTTCTGGTGTTAGCAAAAAGGCTACAGAACCCTTTAGGAATAGCGAATGCTTGGAATAACTTGGGGTTATACTATTACTATGTCGATTCATACGATAGCGCCTTAACTTGTTACAATAATGCGGTTGACATCTCCCAGGGCTTATGGACAAGACTGCCTAGGGGCAAAGCATACTATGGGATGGGTAATATTTATCGTTTTACGGGTTACCCCGACAAAGCAATGGAGTACTTCAACCTTGCCATAGGACTTTATCAAGACATTCTTTTATCGGAGCCAAATGCTAAGGAGGCAAAAAGAGGACTTGCTGCAACCTACGATAAAATTGGGAATATTTTCACTTCAAAGGGAGACTATCAGGAAGCTCTTAATTATACCTTTAAGAGTCTTGAGATAAACCGAGAGATTGGTGATAAGCGCTTAGAATCATACTCATTACATAGTATTGCAATCGGTTACTACTACCTTGGCGAAAACCAGAAAGCCTTGGGCTACAATCTTCAAAGTTTGAATCTTAGAGAACAGGTAGGCGATAAGGTGGGAGCGGCATCATCCCTTCAAAATATTGGATTAATATACAGCGTTCTTGGAGATATTGTTACTGCGCTCGATTACTTCCACGAGAGTTTAAGAATAAAAGAAGAAATTGGCGATAAGCGAGGTGCTGGCTACTCATACTTTCATATTGGCACTATATACAAAGATCAAGGTGATTACCAGAAAGCATTGCACTACTATCGGCAAGCAATGAAGATAAGAATTGAGACTGGCGATCGCAATGGAGTTGCTTACCTTTTAAACCACGAAGGGGAGGTTTATACTTTAATGGCAGAAAAGTTTTCTGGTATTCATTCCATGAAAGACTCAGTTCAATTGCTAGCTCAAAGAGCTATTGGATGTTTCCAGAAAAGCGAAGAAATGTTCGAGTCAACAAGCGATAGATTTGGGCTTGCAAATTCATACCTAAGCCTTGGAAGAACCTATAGATTTCTGAACGATAATGAAAAATCGCTTAAATACTTTAGTTTAAGCAAAGGACTTTATGAAACTATTGGGAACAAACGAGGCTTAGCCGAAGCTCTTTACAGTATAGCGTTGATTAGCTTTCAGCAAGGTAGCGATGAAAAGGCTTTTGATTTAGCAAGAGAATCCTATCGATTATCGAAGGAGTTAGGTTCACCCGATAAAATATATGAAGCAGCAGCACTGCTCAATGAGATTTATCGACACAAAAAGAATTTTGCCTTAGCCTTGAAATTTTTTGAGGAATCGATAGTAATGCGAGACAGCATAAGAAATACAGAAAACCAGCAACTTGCTGACCGAAGGCACTGGGAGATTCAGTACGCGAAGAAATCTTTGGCTGACAGCCTTCAGCACAAACAAAGAATTATGGTGAAGGATCTGGAACTTTCCAAAAAAATTGAAGAGTCTAAGAAACAGAGAGTTGCTATTTATGCTCTAGCCTTTGTTTTTATTTCTATGATTGTTATTGCGGTTTTCATTTATCGAAGCTACCTAATAAAGATTGGGGCCAACAAAATAATTTCGGAAAAGAACACAATGCTTGAACAAGCTTACGAGGAGATAAAGGCCACATCAGAAGTCTTAGCAAATAAGAACGAATTACTTCAGGAACAGAACGAAGAGATAAGAATAAAAAGCGACGAAATTGAAAGCCAACGGAATTCTCTTGCCAACCTTGCGTGGGAGTTACAGGATAAAAGCGAAGAGATTGAAAGGCAAAAGAATCTTCTTACGGTTCAAAACAAGGAGATAACGGACTCAATTGTTTATGCTCGCAGGATACAGAGCGCAGTTTTACCATCGAATCAATACTTGAGCCAACTTTTCCCCGATTTCTTTATACTATATAAGCCCAAAAGCATCGTTAGTGGCGATTTCTACTGGGCAACAAAGGTTAACCAATGGCTAATTTTTTGTGTAACAGATTGTACTGGCCATGGCGTACCAGGGGCTTTCATGAGCATGTTAGGGGTTAGTTTCTTAAATGAAATAGTTAGAAAAGAGGCGATTACCAATGCCGCCCAGGTACTCAATGAGCTTAGAAATCATGTGATAGCGTCGATGGTTGAGCGAGACGGAGAGCTGGTAATGTTCGACGGAATGGATATTGGGCTCTGTGTTATTGACACTCAAAGCCTTAGTCTTCAGTTTGCTGGAGCAAATATCCCCTGCTGGATACATTCACCCAACGGGCAAGAGGCAATTCCAAGCGAAAGAATAGAAAAATCAAATGGCTTATTTGAACTTAAACCCGACCGAATGCCCATAGCCCGATTCGAACGAATGTTACCCTTTACCCAAGTTGAATTCAAACTTCAGAAAGACGATTTAATACTTATTTCGAGCGATGGTTTTGCCGACCAATTTGGTGGTCCATTGGGTAAAAAGTTTCAAAAATATCGCCTTATGGAACTTCTTTCTCTGAATACTTCCTTACCTCTGTCTGAACAAAAGGAATTATATAGTAGGATCTTCGAAGAATGGATGGGAGATCGGAGTCAAATAGACGATGTTACTATTCTAGGAGTTAGAATTTAAACACATTGATTATGTGGACAAGATACTTGCTTTTTTTAGTTCTTTTGGTCATATATTCTTCGGGATACTGTCAGATAGCCCGACTAGATAGTATATGGATGGCCAATGAGACACCCGAAAACCAAAAAATAAAGGACATACTAAACTACGGAACAGAGATGCAAGAAGTAGTCCTTGACTCTTCAATTTTTTATTACAAGTGGGCAATTGAATTATCAAACAGTTTATTAAATAGTGGGGACATAAGCATTGACGAAGCAAAAAGCATCAAGCACCTAAAAAACAAAGGCATGCGTTTCCTTGGGGTTGTTTACCATTTACTCGGAAACTTTGATCTGGCTATGGAAAATTATATTAAATCTTTGCAGCTTTCAGAGGAAATTGGTGATAAGGAAGGTATGTCTCTTTGCTACGGCAACATTGGAAATGTTCATGTGAATTTGGGTAATTTTGATGAAGCTATCGAATACTTTCATCAATCATTAAGGATATTCGAAGAGCTCGGTGATAAGGGAAGCCTTGCAGCGTGTATAAACAACATAGGAGTTATTTATCACCATTTAACAGAGCTTGAAAAGGCGATTGAATACTATCAAAAAGCACTTGTTCTATTCATTGAATTGGGAAATAAAAGTAGAACATCAGATTGCTACAATAATATTGGGCTCATTAAACAGAATCAGGGTCGTTACGATGAAGCAATAACTTACTACCAGAGAGCACTTTCTGTATTTGAGGAGATCAATGATATGAACGGTAGGATAACGGCTTACGCAAATATTTCTTCCCTTAACCTTGCAATAGCCGATTCGGTGGCAAAGACCGATGAACAGCGAAGAATTCATCTAAACGAAGCTCTTAACCATGGTCAAAAAGCATTCAACCTTGCACGACAGATTAAATCGATACCCCTTGAGAGTCATATTGTAGAAAACCTCATGAAGGTTCATAAACGGTTGGGAAACTTCGAGAAGTCACTTGAGTTTGCCGAAGCATTCATTGTAACAAAGGATAAAATGTATTCCGAAGAAAAGACAAAAGTGATTGCTGAAATGCACACAAAGTTTGAATCGGAGAAAAAACAACAGGAAATAGAAAAGCAACAGCTTATTATTGAAAGAAATAAGATTGAATTCAGTCGTCAACGTACACAAATGAACCTTTTTATTACTGCTTTGGCTCTCCTTGTTATCATAGTATTGATTGTTTCCTATGCCTATCGGCAAAAGTATAATCATAGCATAATTATTTCCGAAAAGAATGCCCTTTTAGAACAGTATAATGAGGAGATTAAAGCAACCTCAGAAGCACTTTCGTTTCAGAACGAGCAGCTAAAAATGCAAAACGAGAAGATATCAAAGCAACACGATGAGATTGAAGCACAGCGAAATTCATTAGCAAATCTTGCTTGGGAACTACAGGATAAAAGTGAAGAAGTAGAAAAGCAGAAGAATAAGCTTGCCCAACAGAACAAAGAAATTACTGACTCAATTATTTATGCTCAGCGAATTCAAAGCGCAGTTCTACCATCGTCTGAAATGCTTAGAAGTTTTTTTGCAGACCACTTCGTTCTTTACAAACCTAAAAGCATTGTAAGCGGTGACTTTTACTGGGCTACAAGAATAAATGACCTGATTGTATTTTGTGTTACCGATTGTACAGGACATGGAGTACCGGGTGCATTCATGAGTATGATGGGGGTGAGTTTTTTAAATGAAATCGTTAGAAAAGAAGAGGTAACCAATGCTGCAAGTGTTCTCAATGAGCTAAGGAATCATGTAATTGCTTCGATGGTAGAGAGGGACAACGAAATGGTAATGTTCGATGGTATGGACATAGGCCTTTGTGTTCTTAACACAAAAACTCTTGAATTTCAATTTGCAGGAGCCAACATTCCATGCTGGATAGCTGCATCCAACACAGAAATTCAACTACATGACGATAGCATTGAGCATCTTTATGGATTAATTGAATTAAAGCCCAATCGGATGCCAATAGGAAGGTTCGAAAAAATGGAGCCATTTAAACACGTAGAATTAAAGCTTAACAAAGGCGATTTAGTATTTATTTCAAGCGATGGTTATACCGACCAGTTTGGTGGTTTAAGGGGTAAGAAATATCAGAAATCAAGCCTAATAGAGCTCATCGCTCAAAATATCAGATTACCCCTTGAGGAGCAGAAGATGATTTATAGTAAAGTTTTTGACGATTGGAAAGGAGAAAAAAATCAGATTGACGATGTAACCATACTTTGTGTTAAAGTTTAAGAGATGAAAAAAATCCTTTCTATATGTTGGTTTTGTGCATTTCTTTTTGTAGAGATGTCCTTTCTACATGGCACCCAAAGAAACGTAAAGTTCGAGAAGTTAACCATGGAGCAAGGGCTGTCGCATAGTTCCGTATTTTGAATAATTCAAGATAGAAACGGTTTTATGTGGTTTGGAACAGCCGAGGGGCTTAATCGATACGATGGCTATAATTTTAAAATTTTTAAACCAGACTTCTTCGACACAACATCAATTTCTGACACATGGATTACAGCTCTTTATGAAGATCTTGACGGGAATATATGGATTGGCACCTTCGGTGGAGGATTAAACCGTTTCGATATCAGAACAGAAAAGTTCACGCACTTTACAAACAACCCAAACGATGAAACTAGTATTGCCGATAATGTAATCTATGCAATAACCCAAGATTTAACCGGGACACTATGGTTTGGAACTAACAATGGACTTAGCAAGTACGTCAATAATAAAACGTTTAAGAATTACTCAACAAAACAAAAGGTAAAAGGAGAAATAAGTCACGATGAGGTTAACACGCTATATGTTGATAAATACGGTATACTCTGGATAGGAACTAATGGTGGTGGCCTAAACAAATATGATAGAGAAAAGGATAGCTTTTCTAACTATAGAAACCAAAAGAATAATAGTTGTAGCATTAGTAATGATTACATTTGGGCTATTACAACAGATCCTAACGACAGTAAAACTCTATGGATTGCCACACTTAATGGGCTAAATAAGTTCAATACTGAAAGCAATTGCTTCAATCGTATTTACATGCCTTCTGAAGGAGGGATTCAAAAAAATAATCAAATTCGTAGTTTTCTAATCGACACAAACGGTGATTTTTGGATTGGTACTCGCGAGAACGGTCTTTGGTTATATTCAGTTTCAGCAAATACGTTTCAGCACTTTAGGTATAATAGTAACGATATCAGTGGTATCAGCGAGAATCAAATACTCTGTCTCTTTCAAGATCGTTCAGGCCTTATTTGGGTAGGAACACGAGGAGGAGAGCTTAACAAGGTAGTTGTAAGTCAGTTTCAGCATCTTTATTATAAACAATACACAAAAAACTCCATTGCAAACAATACTGTATGGTCAATTATTGAGGATAAAAATGAAAACATTTGGGTTGGAAGCAATGGAGGCCTAAATTTCATAAACCTGAGAACAAATGAGTACAAACTCTTTCAGAATATCCCAAACAACCCAAACTCATTGAGCGACAATTATGTTTATTCAATTTATGAAGATTCAAGCGGTATTCTTTGGGTTGGAACCTACGAAGGCGGGTTAAATCGGTACAATAAGAATACAAACACCTTCAAGGTATATAAGCACGACGAGATAAACCCTAACTCCATTAGTCACAACTATGTTAGAACTATTTGCGGCGACATCGATGGTACTCTTTGGGTTGGTTGCCGGGGAGGAGGGGTTAACCATTTTGACCCAAAAACTGAAACATTTACTCGTTATCTTCACGATCCAAACAATCCAAACTCAATTTCGCACGATAGAGTGAATGTTATAATTCAGGAAGATATAAATACTATCTGGATTGGAACATCTGGAGGAGGTTTGAATCGATTTGATAAAACTGAAAAAAGATTTACCCGATATATTCCAAACCGAAACAACCCAAATACATTGAATAACAGTTATGTAATATCGCTATGTATGGCAAAGAATGGCAAACTTTGGGTTGGAACATACAATGGAGGCTTGAATCTATTCAATCATGCAAATGAGTCATTTGAGCATTATACCGAAGCGCAAGGATTAATTAACGATGTAATATACGGAATCTGTGAAGATGAGCACGGTTTCCTGTGGTTGAGCACAAACAAGGGTCTTGTAAAATTTAATCCTGAAACATTAACTTTTCGTAACTTCGATAAAAACGATGGAACTCAGGGTTCTGAGTTTAATACTGGCTCCTACCATAAGGGCGCATCAGGTACAATTTATTTTGGTGGTACTAACGGTTTAACCCTTTTTCATCCAAACCATATAACAGATAACCTGTTTATTCCTAAAATAACCTTCACCGATATTAAGCTCTTTAATCAATCGGTAAAACCATCAGCAAGTTCAATTCTTTCAAAACCCATATTTCAAACCGATATAATAGTTCTTGGGTACAATCAGAACGATATTTCATTTGAGTTCAGTTCCATGTGCTACAACTCTCCTCATAGAAATCAATACATGTACTACATGGAAGGGTTTGATTCGGGTTGGATTCACAATGGTACACTCAACAAAATTAGATATACAAACCTTCCTCCGGGTGATTATGTTCTTTACGTTAAAGCATCTAATAGCGATGGTATATGGGGCGAAAATGCCAAAGGTATAAAAATAAATATAGTTCCTCCTTTTTGGAAAACACTATGGTTCAATGCTTTAATGATAATCGCCTCCTTTCTGATTATTTACATCGTAATTGTTTTGAGAGAGAAACAGCTTGTTAGAACCAAGAATATTCTTGAACATAAAGTTCGACTTCGGACACAAGAGATCCAACAGCAAAAAGAGGAGATTGAAGCCCAACGTGATGAAATTATAACACAGAGAGATTACGTTATGCAGCAACGTAACGAGATAGAGAGCCAAAGGAATTCTTTAGCAAACCTTGCTTGGGATTTACAAGAGAAGACTGAAGAAATCGAAAAACAAAAGGATATCCTTTCTTTAAGAAATAAAGAGATAACAGACTCCATTGTTTATGCCCAAAGAATTCAAAGTGCTGTTTTGCCCTCTGAAGCATACCTAAGCCAACACTTCAAGGAGTTTTTTGTGTTGTATAAACCTAAAAGTATAGTTAGCGGCGATTTTTTCTGGGCAACAAGAGTTAAGCAATTCTTAGTTTTTTGCGTAACCGATTGTACTGGTCATGGGGTGCCAGGTGCTTTTATGAGCATGATGGGGGTAAGTTTCCTTAATGAAATTGTACGAAACGATGAAGTATCGAGTGCTGGAGAGGTGTTAAATGTACTAAGAGAATATGTTGTTTCATCGCTCGAGGAGAGAGGTGGTATAGGTGTTCAATTCGATGGAATGGACATTGGGCTTTGTGTGCTTGATATACATACCCTAATCCTTCAATTTGCTGGTGCAAATATTCCCTGTTGGATTGCAACAACCGCAAATTCATTTGCTGATTTGCACGAACGCATATCATACGAAAATGGCTTGATAGAGATAAAACCCGATCGTATGCCCATAGGTCGTTTTGAGCGCATGGATTCATTCGTAACGGTTGAATATCAGCTTGAAATAAACAACGCTGTGTATTTAGCTTCCGATGGTTTTGCCGATCAGTTTGGTGGACTACACGAAAAGAAATACCAAAAAGCAACTTTAATGAAGTTAATCGCTGATAGTAAGGGTTTTCCGATGGAAAGTCAAAAAGATATCCTTGAGAAATCCTTCGAAGTATGGAAGGGTGACAGGAACCAGATTGACGATGTAACCATATTCGGAATTAAGGTGTAGCACCAAAAGAAGCCTTCTCTGGTTTAATTAAGCGCCCTTTACTTTAGAAGCCTATGCTAGAAGTCACTTAAAGTTGAATCGTAGCTATTGTGCATTAACCCTTCGAGTATTCGAGCAGCCTTCTCTTCTGCGCTCAAATTTTGAAACTCCTTTCTTTTCTCCTCCGATATCTGCTTCATTTCAAACTCAATTTGTCGTTTCAACTCAGCCGCTTCTGCCTCCTTTCTGCTGGTAAGAAAACCTCGAGCAACGTTAGGAAATAGCTCAAGAAGAAGCCTTTCCTCTTCGGTAGCAGCGAGTTGTATCCCACCAAAATCTTCGAGTATGATTGGATTCTCTTGGGGCTTGTAGGTAGTAGAGTCGAAAGGTTTTTCTTCTTTATGTCCGCAAATACGCTCCCTAAATGCTGGATCAATAGGTATGGGAGTCTTTCCGTATTGACCTTTAACCAGATTTCGGAACTGGGTTGAAATATTCGAGTACATGTCTTCCTCTTTGCTGAGAGAAATAACACAATTTACAGCTTGCGCTCCAACTATTTGACTAGTAGGTGTTACAAGCGGTGGGCATCCGGCATCAATACGCACAATGGGCACCATTTCAAGCACTTTGGGCAAAAGGTTGTCCATTTTCATCTGTCGAAGTTGAGCAAGCATGTTTGTGTACATTCCTCCTGGTATCTCCGCATCACGAACCATATCGTCGGGTGCAATAAAATTAAACCACTCCTCGATGGCGAGGGTTATTTTTAGTAGTTCATCCTCTTTGTCTTCTTTTGCAAAACGAATAGCTTCGTCAAAGAGGGTGTTTATGTGTGAAGGAAGGTCGTCGGTAGTAATATCAAAGTCTATAGGAAACTGCTTGTAGGTGTCATATTCAGACATTTCACTTCGAATGACTCGAAGCTCTTCGTTTATTTTTACTACAGCTTCCAAATTTACCCCTGTATCGAGCCTTAGCTTGTCTGCAAAGATTTGAATCAACTCGAAAGCTGGAGCCGCTGGGCCACCAGCCAAATTCATTATTGAGGTATCAACAATATCAACGCCATTGACAATGGCCATAAGGGTTGATGCCAAACCATACCCAGGAGTGCAATGTGTGTGGAAGTCAATAGGAACCTTTACCTCTTTCTTGAGTCTCCTAACAAGCTCTCCTGAAAGTGAGGGAGTTATCAAACCAGCCATATCCTTAATGGTAATCATATCGGCACCCATCCTTTCCAGTTCCTTTGCCTTGGAAATGTAGTAGTCGATATTGAAGATATCGGTTGGTAGTTTTTTGCCTCTTATGAATGCTATTGCTTTCTGTTTTGCTGAGAATTTTGGATTTACAGTGTAGCAAACAGCACAATCGGCAATTCCGCCGCTATCTTTAACGTACTTTATGGTTGTTTTTACGTTATCAAGGTCGTTGAGACAGTCGAATATTCGCATTATGCCAATTCCACCTTTAACTGCTATTCTATTGAATCCTTCAATAACATCTTCGGGGTATGGTTCATAACCAAAAAGGTTTCTTCCTCTTGAGAGTGCGGTAAGTTTACTTTGCTCACCTACAGCCTTGTTTATCACTCTAAGCCTATACCATGGATCCTCGTTTAGATAACGCATCACGCTGTCGGGAACAGCTCCACCCCACACTTCCATGGCATAAAAACCAGCATCCTTATAGTAGGGAAGGGTGCGTTCTACCTGAGCCAGACTCATTCGGGTTGCCAACATCGATTGTTGCCCATCGCGGAGCGTTAGGTCACGAATAAGCAGTTTCTTTTTGAAAGAATGCTTCTTTCGTTCTTCTGCCTTCCTTGCTTTTTTTTGTTCTTTTATGATTATGTATTCCTTTTGTCGCTGTTTGTACAAGAAATCTCGGGCTACTGAAGGGAAAAGTTCAAGTAATAGGTACTCCTTTTCGGTATTTGCAAGCTTAATGCTTTCAAACTCTTTCAGAATAGGGTTTTCGGGCGATTTGTATTTACTCAAATCGTAGGGCGACTCTTCGGCAAATCCACAAATTTTTTGGCGAAATTCTGGAGTAATAGCAATAGGAGTTTTGCCATACTCTCCTTTAACAAGGTTGAAGAATTGGTTTGAAATGTTTGAGTAGAAAGGTTTTCCGGCATTCTCGTCAAGGACGCAGTTTACGGCTTGTGCACCAACTATTTGGCTTGAAGGTGTTACAAGGGGGGGGCATCCTGAGTCGAGGCGAACCACTGGAACAACCTCCAGAACTCTATCGAGAAGATGCTCAAGACCTAACGATTTTAGCTGTGAGAGCATGTTGGTGTACATCCCACCTGGAATCTCGGCATTTTTAACCTTTTCTTCAGGAGCAGGGAAGTTGAAAAACCTTTCAATGGCATGACAGCAAGCCAGAAGTTCTTCCTCTTTCTCTTCTTTTGCATACAGAATGGCTTCGTCGAAAAGCTTGTCAATCTTTTCAGGAAGGGCAAAATTATGAATGTCGAAATCGATGGGTATTTGTTTATAGCTGTCAACTTGCGATAAGCTGTTAATCCTAATGTCTTTCAATAGCTTGTTGAGCTCATCGATAACCTCAGTGTTACCATCAATGGTAATGTTGAGCTTTTTGCAGAAGATGTGTATTAGCTCGTAAGCTGGTGCAGCACTACCTCCTGAGAAATAAAGCAAATTGGTGTCAACAATGTCAACGCCATTTATAATTGCAGCAACCATTGAAGCCAAACCATACCCAGGGGTGCAATGGGTGTGGAAGTCTATTGGAAGGTTTATATTCTCTTTAAGCTTTCTAATAATTTTTGCTGTAGTATTTGGGGAAGCCAACCCTGCCATATCCTTTATGGTAATCATATCTGCACCGAACGACTCCAACTCCTTAGCTTTGCCAACGAAGTAATCCACATCGAATATTTCGTCAGGAAGTTCCTTAATTAGAAGCTTACTTCTAAGCTCTTCGTTTTTTGGCATCTTTGGATCAACAGTGAAGCACACAGCACAATCGGCAATACCTCCTGCTTTCTTAACGTATTCAATGGTCGATTTGATATTTTCGGTATCGTTCAGGCAGTCGAAGATTCGCATAATATTTATTCCCGATTTCACGGCCAGGGAGTTAAATCCATCTATAACAGATTCAGGGTAAGGGTTGTAGCCAAACAGATTTCTTCCCCTCGATAGGGCTGTTAGCAAGGTGCTATCTCCAAGCTCTCTCTTTATCGATTCGAGTCTATCCCATGGGTTTTCGCCCAAAAATCTCATTATTGAGTCGGGAACTGCTCCTCCCCAAACTTCCATGGCGTAGAAACCTGCGTTCTTGAAAAGAGGCAAAACCCTATCTACCTCGCTCTGAGGCATTCGGGTTGCAAACAACGATTGTTGTCCATCGCGCAGAGTTAAATCTCGAACCTTTATATGTTTGTTCATGGTTGTAAATCTAATGGTTATCGTGAAATATTTTCAGAGCAAAAATACCCAAAGAGCTAACATAAAACTATGAGTAATAGCATTATTATTTTAGGTTTTACAGCATGTTTCAACGTTTTTTTTACATTTGCAAAAACTTAAGAAATCATTTATGTACGAACTGCTTAAAAGTGTTGATACCGTTAGGCTAAACTTTAGCGAGGGTGGATTACTTTATATGAATTTAACACTGGCAGCCATTATGTTTGGGGTTGCTCTTGAGATTAAAATTCAGCACTTTAAGAATATAATTAATTACCCCAAATCGGCTTTACTTGGCTTTATTTCGCAATTTTTGGTTCTTCCTGCTATGACTTTTTTGTTGGTTCTCCTGTTGAACCCGCCTGCATCGGTTGCAATGGGTATGATTCTAATTGCGGCTTGTCCTGGAGGGAATATTTCCAATTTTATCTCCTCTTTGGCCAAGGCTAATGTTGCCCTTTCTGTTAGCCTAACAGCTATTGCAACTCTTTCGGCAACATTATTGACACCTCTGAATTATGCCGTCTGGGGCAATATGTATGTTCAGTATTCCGAGAGGGCGTTACACCTGAATATCCCCATTGAAATAGATTTCTTGCAGATGGCCAAAACGGTTTTCATCCTTCTGGGTATTCCCCTTATCCTAGGTATGTGGGTTGGGAATAGGTTTCCAGAGTTTACCCAGAAGTATCTTAAATCAATTAAGATAGCATCAATTATTCTCTACCTCAGCTTCATTGTAGGGGCATTTTACACAAACCTTGAGTATATTGGAAGTTCAATCCTACCCATCGGTTTACTCGTTTTTTTGCTTAATGCCCAAACACTTTTCTCGGGATATATTGTTGGAACAATAGCCAAAGTCTCAAGGGCAGACAGGAGAACGTTAAGCATTGAGACAGGAATTCAGAATTCAGGCTTAGCGCTTGTGCTGATTTTTAATCCTAAACTTTTTGGTGGTATAGGAGGTATGGCCTTTATGGCAGCTTGGTGGGGTATTTGGCAGATGGTGAGCGGATTACTTCTTGCTTGGATTCTATCAAGAAGGAAAATTCTTGAAACACAGGAAGCTAAAGTTCTGGCATAGATTTTTAAATCATTATTTATCAATAAATAAAGTGTCATGAAACGATTTGTCATTGCCCTAATAGGTTTATCAACCTTGTTTAGTTCTTGCAAGGAGAAGGAAAGCGCCCCAAACTGGGAAGAAGTGGTTATGGAGGTCGATAGAGAGTTTTCGGACTACTCTTTAAAACATGGAATGATTAAAGCTTTTCTTAAGTATGCTTCCCCTGATGTTGTTCTCATTAAACCAAACATGTATCCTATAGTAGGGCATGAATCGCTCCAAGAACACTACCTTAATAAATCGGACACATCATTTACACTAACATGGAAACCTAAGTATGCCAGAGTTGCAAAATCTGGGGATTTAGGATATACTTTTGGTCTTTGGGAACTAAAATCGAAAGATGATTCATTTGAAGCAAAAGAAGGAACTTATGCAACCATTTGGCAGAAGCAGCCAAACGGTGAGTGGAAGTTTTGCCTCGATATTGGAAATGAGGGTTTGGGAAAATAGCATTTTGTAATAATTAAACTTCACAATGGAGAAACTTAAAGTAAAGCTTCTTGCATACACAAATGCTGACATTCAGGTCTTTTCAAAAGCAAAGGGTAGATTAACAAAACTATTACATAAGGATAAGGTAGAGTTCGTTGATAAACAACCAGATGTTTTGGTTTTTTTAACAGGTGGATCTGAGCAAAGTGCATTACAATCTGTTCAAGAGTTTGGAAACTATCTTATTTTAGCTTCCTCCGATGATAACTCTTGGGCTGCTGCCACTGAGGTAAAAGCATGGATGAACCAGAATAACATTCAAAGTGTACTCGTTAATCAAGATAGCCCTGAAGCAATAGAAATAATTGAAAATTTCTTCTTCGTAAAGAACGCATTACTTCAGCTCAGAGGTCAAAAGATTGGATTAATTGGTGAACCATCCGAGTGGCTTGTCAATTCGAGGATTGACCCTTTCAT
Source organism: uncultured Rikenellaceae bacterium (assembly GCA_964481075.1). Taxonomy (GTDB): domain Bacteria; phylum Bacteroidota; class Bacteroidia; order Bacteroidales; family Tenuifilaceae; genus MWFE01. Next base: position 19,116 of record CAYZSD010000001.1, read on the forward strand.
TGTCAATTCCAAACTTGGTGTTGAAATTATTCATATTCCTTGGGCAAACGTTGATGTTAATGGGCAGCAGGGTACTACACCCGATTTTATCTCCTTTTTTAAGCACGGAGGAAAACAGGAAATAGTTCAATCGGCAAAGGTGTATGAAGCTTTAGTCCACATTGTAAGACAGCATGATTTGCAGGCAGTTACAGTAGAGTGTTTTTCTCTTATAGAAGTTTGTAACGCCACAGCTTGCTTGGCTCTTTCAAAACTATCGATGGATGGAATCCCTGCTGGGTGCGAAGGGGATATGTGCAGTATGGTTGGGATGCTGTTCGCAAAAGAACTTCTTGGGATAATACCCTGGATGGCAAATACTATATCATTAACTAATAAAGAGTTAACAGTAGCACATTGCACTATTCCTGCAAACTTGCTTAAAAGCTTTTCCCTCGATACCCATTTCGAGACAAATCGAGGTTTAGCAATAAGAGGAGAGCTAAAAGCGGAAGAGGTTACAATTCTTCGTTTAGATAATACTCTTTCTAAAGCTTTTGTTGCTAAAGGAATTGTTAAGGGAATCCCTCAACTTAAAAACGCTTGTCGTACTCAGCTTAAGCTAGAAGTTTCAGAAAAAACAAGCAAATATTTTTTCAGTAACCCTCTAGGTAACCACCATATTATAATACCAGGTAATCACGTCAATCGGTTAGAATTGGCTCTCAGAATGCTGAAATTTGAGCTGGTATAAATTCAGCATATAGGCATATTTTTTTTCTGTTTTCAATTAAGGGTAGCTTTTCACAAAAGTGTAAGTAACAATGAACCCTAAGAATTGAGCCATGCAACACGAGCAGAAAAAAAGAGTATTCGCCAAATTTCTTGCAGGCATATCTAACCAACAGGAAAACAATTCTCTTCTTGAAACTCCAGAGGTTAGAAGCATGATGCAACAGCAATGGGATTCTCCCATTAATCATGATGAGGGAATTCCTGAGCCTAATCTACATAGGATTCTTGCAGGGGTATATAAAAGGTTAGCATTAGGTAGAAAGAGAGAAGACCAGAAACCATTAATTAGACTTTTTGTCCAACGAATAGCCGCAGCTGCTGCTATTGTTATATTTCTTGTTTCGATAGGTTTTGTTTTCTGGAACACAGGGGTTATCCCTGGAAAGGATTTGGTTACTGTCAATGCACCCGATGGGGTGAGAGCAGAGGTCTTTCTTCCAGATGGATCTAGGGTTTGGTTAAATGCGGGTAGCACATTGGCTTATAATAGAAAGTTTGATGGAGAAAATCGAGAGTTAACACTTGAGGGAGAAGCATATTTTAACATTTCGCACAACCCTACAAGACCTATGGTTGTTAAAACCAAAACGGCTGATATCGAGGTGTTGGGTACACGATTCAACCTAGTGTCAATTCCTTCGGAACAAAAGTGGGAGGCCACACTTATTTCAGGAAGCATAAGGGTTTGCCCATCGAAGAATAGTAGAACAAGGAATTTTGCAATTTCACCAGGGAATCGTGCAATTTGGAATAAAGAAAACAACACTTTTTCTATTAAATCTGCTAATACAATAAATACTACTCGTTGGGTAAATAATCCACTTTACTTTGAGAATGAAACCTTAGAGAATATTGCCAGACAGTTAGAGCAAATGTTTGGTATTGAAGTTGTTGTTCCTTCCGATTTAGCAAATGTTATTAGGTTTACAGCTAAGTTTTCCGATGAGTCGGTTTACGAGATTTTCAACTTGCTAAAGATAACTGCTCCCATTGATTTTTCTGTTCAGGGTAACAGGGTTTATGTATTCACTGTGCCCAACGATAAATAATCTTTCCAAATTAATAATCCTAACCCAAATTGTAACAATTATGTTAAAACCTAATCCTGTAGGCCAAATGGCTCGATTTAGAGGGATGCTAGCACTATTCTTACTGCTTTTAGCATCATCTCAGCTGTTGGCACAAGAACCTCGGGTTTCAATCGATGTGAAGGATACCCCTTTACGTGAGGTGTTTTCAGAAATTGAAACTCAAACTGGACAAACTTTTTTGTACTCCAATACAAGCTTGGATGTTTCAAAAAAGGTGAGCTTATCAATACGATCTATGGTTTTGAGCCAAGCTCTAGAACAACTATTCAGTGGGCAAGGTATTGCTTTTAGGATAGAGGGGAAGCAAATAGTTCTTTCCCCAAGTTCAGGCGATGCGCAACCAAAACCTGAAAAACTTTCTGTGTCAGGTGTAGTTATCGACTCTCAAACAAAGGAAACAATACCTGGAGCAAACATCATGCTTAAAGGAACCACTCAAGGGACTGTTAGCGACTTGGATGGAAATTACAGGATTGAGGTAGCAACTACCAACCCAGTTCTTGTTTTTTCATTTGTTGGCTACAATACCTTGGAGGTGCCGGTAATGGGAAGAACAAAAATTGATGTGTCACTGGAACAGGAAGCCAAACGTTTAGACGAAGTAGTTGTTATTGGTTATGGAAGTGAAAGCAAACGTTTGCTTACTGGCTCAATTGGAGCTATTAACACAGAGGGGATTCAGGAAAGACCCATTCAGAGCATCGACAATATTCTTCAAGGACAGACATCGGGGGTTCAGATAACGCAGAACTCTGGTACTCCTGGTGCAGCTATGACGGTAAGGATAAGAGGGAACAGTTCGATTAATGCGGGTAATCAACCTCTTTATGTAGTCGATGGTGTACCCATTCTAAGCGGCGATTTCAGTCAGGTAAGCTTTCAAGGGCAAACCACTAGCGCCCTTTCAGACCTTAACCCAAACGATATTGAATCGATATCAATTCTCAGAGATGCTTCTGCAGCAGCCATTTACGGAGCAAGAGCATCAAATGGTGTTGTACTTATCACAACTAAAAGGGGTAAGACACAAGAAACAAAATTCAGCTTCAACGCATACACAGGCCTCCAGAAGCCATACAATTTACTTGAAATGCTCGATACTAAACAGTTTCTTGAGCTAAGAAATGAAATAGCTGTGAACGATGGAGGAAATCCTATTTATAGCCAAACCTATATCGACACTTTCCCTACGAATACAAACTGGCTTAATGAGGTTTTTAGAACAGCCCCCATTTCTAGTGTAGAACTTTCTGCTAGTAGTGGTGGCGAAAAAACAGCCTTCTACCTTTCAGGTAGCTATTTCAATCAAAAAGGGATTCTTTTAGGAACCGATTTCTCTCGTCTTTCTTCGAGGTTTAATGTTGATCATACTGTTAATAAGTGGTTTAAACTCGGATCAAGTATTAGTGTAACCAATAGCATGAACAATAGGGTTGAAGGCGACCAATCTACCAACGGCCCTCTCCCAAACGCAATCTCTTCGTTCCCTACTGCTCCTATATATAACGATGATGGAACATACTACGAGGAAGGCTTTTTTGCCAACCCTGTTGCTATTGCTCGCGAAGCAGTGAATGAGGCAAGAAGTTTCAGGAGCTTGGGAAATGTATTTGCTGAAGTGAAACCTATAGCAGGAATGGTTTTTCTTACAAAATTTGGCTACGACTATGTGAACTATGCCGAACATAGCTTCGACCCAACTACTACCCGTCAGGGTGCTCGCTATAATGGTTTAGGGTTAGAAGCATTTTCCAAAGCAACTAACCTAACAAGCAATACAACCCTCGATTACACTAAGTCTATTGGAGAACACAACATCGGTGCAATGATTGGCAACAGCATCGAGGTTTTTGATAATAAGAGAACTTATGTAAGAGGGCAGGATTTTCCAAGCGATGCTTTACAGTATGTTGGCTCGGCGGCAGTTACAACCGGTTCTGCATCTTCAACCAGATCCTCACTTCTGTCCTTCTTCTCAAGGGTACGTTACAACTACAAGTACCGATACCTGTTCACGGTTAATGCCCGTTACGATGGTTCATCTCGTTTTGGTGAGAACAACCAGTTCGGTTTTTTTCCATCGGTTTCAGCCGCTTGGCGAATTTCAGAAGAAGATTTTTTAAAAGGGGTTAGCTGGCTGTCGGAGCTAAAACTTCGGGTTTCTACGGGTGTAACTGGTAACGACAGAATAGGAAACTTTGCATTTATGGGATTGTATGGTGCTGGTTTCAACTATGGGATGGCTTCCGGGATTGCTCCATTACAACTTCCAAACCCTGATTTGAAATGGGAAAACACCCTCGAGAATAACTTTGGTGCCGATATCAGTGTTATCAACGAAAGAGTAACATTTAACGTTGACTACTATATCAAGAAAACTACAGATCTGCTTCTTGACCAACCCCTTCCCCCTTCATCGGGTTTTGAGTTTGTAAGCAAGAACGTGGGTGAAATGGAAAATAAAGGATTCGAGTTTAACCTTTCAACCGTTAATGTAGAGGGGGACTTTACCTGGACAACAAACTTCAACCTTTCAACCAATAAGAATAAGGTAACCAAACTTTATGGCGATGTAGATAGAATTATTGATGAGGCACGCGGAAACCGTGGAAACAACTCAATCTTTGTTGGTCAACCTATCGGGGTATTCTATGGTTATCATTGGTTGGGAGTGGACCCAAGTACTGGCGATTGTGTTTACGAGGATCTCGATGGTGATGGTGTTATCACATCTTCCGATCAAATGATTATTGGTAACCCTCACCCAAAATTTGTTGGAGGTGTTTCCAATGTCTTTACATTCAAAGGCATAAGCCTAAACATACTTCTTCAGTACAGTTATGGTAACGAGATTTACAACGGATCTCGCATGTACATAGAAGGCTTAGGAGCCGACGACAACCAAACTACAGCAGCCCTTCGTAGATGGAAGAAACCTGGCGATATTACCGATGTACCACGTGCCACAATACTTGGGTACAACAATAATGCTAATCTTAAATCGAATCGTTTCATTGAGGATGGCAGCTTTCTGAGGATTAAAAACGTAAACCTGTCATACGATCTTCCAAAAGCACTAGTTTCGAACATGAGGCTGGATGCAACTAAGGTTTACATTTCAGTTCAAAATCTAGTGACTTTTACTAGATACTCAGGAATGGACCCTGATGTAAACTTTGCTGGTGCAAGTAACCGCTATCTGGGAACCGATTTCTTTACCTATCCACAAGCACGTACTATTACAGTGGGTATAAGTACAAACTTTTAATCTATCCAGCCATGAGAAGAATAATAAATATAATATTTATCGCAAGTTCTATGCTACTTGTCTCCTCATGTAGCATACTCGATGTAGAACCTGCTATGAGCATTTCCGAAAAGGGTGCTGTGAGCACAAAACGTGATGTGATGAACGCGCTTAATGGTTGCTACGATGCTTTACAACTAACAGGTTACTATGGCCGCGATATGGTTGCCATTGGTGATATCCCAACCGACAACCTCGATGCAACGGGAACAATTGCCGATTTTAGAGCCATCGACCTTTTCAATCATAAGGCAGATAATTCAATTGTTCTTAACCTTTGGTCAAGCATGTACGATGCTATCAATAGGATTAACAATGTTCTTTATCGTATTGATCGGGTTCAAGGTATGCTACCCGAGGAAATTCTTAACGTAAAGGCAGAGTTGCTCTTCCTTAGAGCACTGCATTACTTCAACCTTGTTCGCCTTTGGGGCGATGTTCCCTATCGCGACATGCCCACGCAAAATTCCGAGGATGCTTTACATGTTCCCAGAACAAACAAGAACACCGTTTATCAGAATATTCTTGATGACCTTGATTTTGCATTAATTAGCATAACAGCTACAAGTAAAATTAAAGCAAACAGTTGGGCCATAAAGGCTCTTCAAGCCAAAATTCATCTTACTTTACAGAATTATACTCAGGCTTACGCTATATCCAACGATATTATAACAAATGGGCCATTCTCACTGACAACTTATTACGATGATATTTTTTCGTTTACCGATGAGTCAGAAATAATCTTTATGGTTGATTTTAACGAACAGGACTGGACAAGGTTAGCGCAATATTTTGCTCCAAACTTGCTTGGGGGGAAGAAAAGAGTTTTGGCCCACCGACGAATTGGTTGCATTATTCAGTACAAGCGATGTTAGGAAGGCTGCTTCAGTTGGACCCCTTGGTCAAGGCTATAAGTATCGGGATATTGCCACTGGCACCGATAAGGTTATTGTTTTTCGTTTGGCCGACATAATACTTACAAGAGCCGAAGCATTGGCAAATCAACCTTCGTTTGACCCAGAGGTTGTTAGAGCTGACATTAATTCAATCAGAAATAGGGCTCAAATCGGAGTTTATGGCGGTTCGGATTTCTTGAATGAAATAATGTTACAGCGTCGCCTTGAATTTGCTTTTGAAGGTCATCGCTGGTTCGATTTAGTCAGAACAGGTACTGCAACAACTGTTTTGGGAATTTCACCAAACTACACCCTTTTCCCAATTCCCAAAGCCGAGATAACAAACAACAATAGCATTAACGATAGCGACCAGAATCCAGGTTACTAGTAAAAAATATTGAGCAATGGAAAAGAATAGAATATCAAGAGTACTGCTACTAGCCTTGATTATCCCTTTTGTTGGACTTCAAGGTTGCAAGGAAAAGGAATACCCTGTTCCAACAGCAAGTAGCCAAGCAAAATTTGTATATAGTGTAGAAATCATTGAGGTTGATGGTCAAAAAATCTTCGAGGTGTCTTTTACCAACCAATCAATCGAGGCAAAGTCGTACCTATGGGATTTTGGTAATGGAAACTCTTCCACCCAAGAAAATCCTATTGAAATTTTTACCGATCAGGGTGACTATATTGTCTCTTTAACTATTACAAGTGCAAACGATTTACACTACAACAAATTATCTGAAACCAAAAGCATTCGTTTGCTTCTAAAGGAAACGCTGATAATGGAAACTTTCGATGGTGAAGGCCCAAATACGCAGGATACATGGTTGCCTCAGGGATGGCTTGCCGTTGATGCTGATGGCGATGGGATAAACTGGTACTGGGCCGAAAGGCAAGGGAACGGTCAAATGCGATCCCAGTCGTGGGATAACGTTCCGCTAACTCCCGATAACTGGTTGATTACTCCAGAAGTTGACCTAACCGATGTTGAGGAAAACGTGGAGGTATGGTTGAATTTCAATGTTTGCCCAACAGCAAATACGGCTATTTATAGAACAGAACGATACGCCGTTTATGTATCCACAACAGGCATCAACCCCACAGATTTCACTATCAATGTTTGGGATGAAACCCTTCTCGAATCCATGACAAATTGGGTATATGTATTCAGAGAACTCGATTTAAGTCAGTTCAGGGGTGAGAAAATTAGGGTTGCGTTCAGGCACTACCAGAGTACAGATAAGGATAGAATAGTTATAGATGATGTTGAACTTTTCAAAAAGTTTTAGGTTTAGTTTTTGACAGTTAATGAAAAAGGGGCTTGAACAAAGCCCTTTTTTTATCTCTGAAATTTGCACATTAGGTGTTAACATAAATGAATAATGAATTACCTTTAGCCTTTGAACCATTTACCGTTGAACAATGACTTTTAGTGAACTTTGTGTAAATATCTTTAGTAGCTGCACTAAGCATTACCATGAATTTGATAGTGTTGATGCAGTGCCTGTTAATCCATATTCGCACCTGTCAATAGAGTATAGGTTGTTTCAAAAGAATTGGATTGATTCAGTGCAGTGGCATCTTGAGGACATCATTCGCGACCCCAATATCGACCCAAATAATGCATTGGCTATAAAGAGACGAATCGATTTCTCGAATCAAGAGCGCACAGATCTTGTTGAAATGATAGACAGCTATTTTCTCGAAAAGTATAGAGATGTGGCACCTAAGCCAGATGCTTACATCAACACAGAAAGCCCAGCATGGGCAATCGATCGGCTCTCGATACTCATTCTGAAAATTTTTCACATGGAGCAGGAGATTCACAGATCAAGTGCCTCCGATGAACATAAATCTGCTTGTAACAGGAAACTTTCAATACTCTTGGAGCAGAAAAAGGATCTAACCAAAGCAATAGATCAGCTTTTGAACAAAATAGAGCTGGGTCAGGTTTACATGAAGGTGTATCGCCAGATGAAAATGTACAACGATCCTGCTTTGAATCCTATTCTCTATGGTAAGAAATGAGATGGATGCGCTCAATACAAAGAAAATTCTTGTTTTTCGATTAAGCGCATTAGGTGATATTGCTATCTCAATTCCAGTACTTTATAAACTAATTGAGCAGAACCCAAACATTGAAGTAACCTTTGTTTCAAGAGCCTATGCAAGCCATTTCTCGGCATTGCTGCCTAATGTTCGATTTTTTCGCTTCGATGAATCAAGCAGGCACAAAGGGATTCTCGGGTTAATCAGGCTCTTTATCGAGCTTAAAAGCCTTGAAAAATGGGATGGAATTGTTGACCTGCATGATGTGCTTAGGACAAAAATTGTTAGATTTATTCTTTTCATTTTTGGATTCAATGTAGTTGTTATCGACAAAGGACGAAGAGAAAAGAAAAGATTAACAAGTAGATTCCAGAAAAAATTGGTTCAGATTAAACCAACTTACCAGCGCTATGCTGAAGTATTCAGAAAATTAAATCTTAACCTAAGCGAAGAAAGTTTTGCAAAGGCAATCCCAGTTGAAGGATTTGCTTTAACTGATGAAATAATACACCTAACAGGGAAAAAAGAACACAAATGGGTTGGGATTGCCCCTTTTGCAAAGCATAAAGGGAAAAGTTATCCAATTGAATACATCAGGCAAGTTGTTGAGCATTTGGCAGAGATTAACAATACAAAGATTTTTCTTTTTGGTGGTGCAGGGTGTGAGGCCGAGATTTTAGATAGCATATCACAAAGTTATTCAAATGTTACTAACCTGGCTGGTTTGACAAGCCTAGATAAGGAGCTTATCGTGATGGCAAATTTAAACGTAATGATTTCAATGGATTCGGCAAATATGCACCTCGCTTCGCTGGTAGGAGTTCCTGTTATTAGTGTATGGGGTGCTACCCACCCGTATGCTGGTTTCTACGGATGGAATCAAAATTACTTGAATGCCATACAGCTAGATCTTGACTGCAGACCTTGTTCAGTTTATGGAAATAAACCTTGTTTCCGCAAAGATTATGCCTGCTTACATCGAATTCAGCCTCACGATATTGTTGTAAGGGTTATTGATTTGCTTGGTGCAAGCAGCTTGGTTAAAAAAGAGAAATCTTGATATTATTTCTTTGTGTTTATGACATGAAGTTACAAGAATTGAAGTATAAATTAGCGATTTTGAAAAAATGAATAGTAAAAAGAAATATTTATTCAACTTTTTATGTAAATTTATGGTTTAATTAACATACCCTTATTCTTAAACCTTTAGGCGATGGAAGATAAAAAATACAAGCTGGTTGTCCCCTGGGATTTCAGCCAGGTATCGGAGAATGCTCTAAAGTATGCTGTAAAAATTGGTTCACTAGCACACCAGTATAGCATCGACCTTATAAATGTGGTTGAAGCTAGTGGCTTGTTCTCAAAAGGTAAGCTTAGCGAAAAGGAAGCATGTGACAAGCTTAAGGAAGATACTGCTCGTATTAAGAATACCTATGGGGTTGATGTTAAGCCTGTAGTTCAGGTAGGTAGCATCTTTAATGCTATTAGCGAGTATGCCTTCGACATCGAAGCAGATCTAGTAGTTATGGGTACTCATGGTATCAAAGGAGTACAGAAGCTCACTGGAAGTTGGGCGCTAAAAGTTATTGCTGGTTCAAATGTACCTTTTCTAGTGATTCAGGATGAACCAAAACATGAAAAGTTCTTCGAGAATGTAGTTCTTCCCATTGATTTTAGGTTGAACGAAAAGGAACGCCTTCGCTGGGCCATTAAAATAGCAAAGGATTATGGATCGTGCATTCATATCATTATCCCCCATGCAAGCGATAGCGGAATTCAGAAAAAAGTAAACTATAACTTAGCTTTCGCAAAAAAACATCTCGATGGCTACGAAATTAAGTACGAAGTTCATAGTGCCGGTAAAAGCGGACACTTCTCCGATGAAATTATTAAACTGGCAGTAGATATTGAGGCCGATCTTATTCTTATAATGACTACACCAAACCTCGATTTTACCGACTACATGTTTGGTGCTCAAGAGCAATATGTTATTGCAAACAATGCAAGAATTGCTGTGATGTGTATAAACGCAGCAATGGTATAAACGAAAAAGATATTGAAAACATGAGACGAGACTAAGTTCTATACTTAGTCTCGTCGTCGTTTAGGATGCTTAGGTAGCTATAGTATCTCGAAGGATTAATCGTACCATTATCAATGCCCTCCTTAACGGCACAACCAGGTTCATTACGATGTGTGCAGTTGTTGTACTGGCAATTTGAGGAGACTTTAAAAATCTCGGGGAAAAAATGGTACATTTCGTGTTTATCCATATCAACCAAACCAAAACCCTTAATACCAGGTGTGTCAATAATAAATCCCCCAAATGACAGAGGGAACATTTCACTAAAGGTTGTAGTATGCTTTCCAGTTAGATGGTAGTGTGAAATGTCGGCGGTTTTGAGGTTAAGGTTGGGCTCAAGCATGTTTATTAATGTAGTTTTTCCTACCCCCGAATTTCCTGATATGAGGGTAATTCTGTTTTCAAGAATGTTTTTGAGCTCTGGCAACCCTTCGCCTGTTTTACCAGAAACCTTTACACAAGGATAAATTGGTTGATATATTGAAAGATAGTAGTCGAGCTTTTCGCTAAATGCCCCATCGTACAGATCTATCTTGTTGAATACCAACGAAGGGGGAATCTGATAGGCTTCGGCTGTGGCAAGGTAACGGTCGATAAACTCAAACTTTGTTTCAGGGAAATCAATCGTAACAACAAGGATTGCCAGGTCGATGTTTGCAGCAATAATATGGGCTTCTCGTGACAAGTTTGATGACCTTCGGATGATGTAGTTTTTTCTGGGATAAACAAAGCCAATTGAGCCTGTTTCCCCCTGATTTTCGGTGTCAAAATCTACAAAATCGCCAACAGTTATCGGATTGGTTGTACGAGAGCTGTTTAGTCTAAGTTTACCTCTAATCTTGCACTTTACCCTCCTACCCGCATCATCAATAACGGTGTACCAACTTCCTGTTGACTTTAGAACTCTTCCCTGCATTTAAAAAATCTATAGTTTTTCTTCCTTTAAGGGTTTGAACCCATTCCCAAGTATTTCGTTTGCATCAATCACTGTGATGAATGCCAATGGATCGATTTCTTCAATAAAGTCGCGCAGCATGTGCACTTCCCTTCTGCTAACATTGGTGAAAATAATCTTCTTTTCCTGCCCTTTATACATTCCAACACCATTAATTAGCGTTCCGCTTCGGTCAATGTCGAAGATAAGTTTTTCACGAATTTGTTCATACTTGTCAGATACGATGAAGAGGGTTTTATCGTAGCTTACACCCTGAATAGTTAAGTCTATCACCTTACCTGTAATGTAAATTACTATCCATGAGTATAAAGGTATTTCCCAGTCCTTAAAGGCAGCTAAGGCTAATAGAACAATAGCAGAGTCAACATAAATCATGAGTTGACCAAGGGGAAGGCGGGTATATTTTGCAATTATCATTGCAATGATATCAGATCCACCGCTGGTAGCTTTTGACTTGAAGATTAACCCAAGCCCAAAGCCAATAAGTACTCCGCCATAAATTGATGAAAGTAGCATGTTTTCAACTAATGGCTCGTATCCAAACAGGTAGTGTTGAGCATCGATAAAAATTGAAGTTAAAATAAACCCAATAACCGTTTTGACGCCAAAACGTGGCCCAAGTAGCTTAATCCCGATTATTGTTAGAGGGATATTTAGTACTAAACCAATAGCACCAATAGGTAAACCCTCGGGGGCCCAATCGAACATTCCTCTTGTGAGATGGTGAATGATAATACCTATACCATACACGCCGCCAGGGGCTATTCGATGAGGGTCAACAAAAAGCACAAATCCTGACGCAAGGATGAATGAACCAAGGATAATGAGGCTCCATGCTTTAAACCACTGTTTTGTAAACAGTTTTTCTTTTGATACGTAGGTCATAATTCAAAAAAGTTTACGTAATAAAATCGAATTCAATAGGTTTTATTAGTGTTGTCTTTGCATTATCTTGTCGGCAAGACACACAAGTACGCTCTTCTTTTCAGGTTTAACATTCAGCTTTTCAATCGATGCCATGGCGTTTTGATAGTAATGCTGAATAGTTTTTTCGGTAATTTCTTTAACCCCGAGCTCATCGAAAATCTGTCTTACCTCGGTGATCTTTTTTAGTGAGTCTATGTTTTCTACTTTGTAGTATCCATTTAGCAAATCGAGCGATTTACCCTTTGCCAGCGAGAAGGCTTTTTGTGAGAGGAAGGTTTTCTTGTTTGCAACAATATCGCCACCAATTTTTTTGCCGAAAGCTGTGTCGCCGTAAACATCAAGCAAATCGTCTTGAAGTTGAAAAGCTAAGCCCAGGTATCGACCAAATTCGCCCAAATGTAACTCGTCAGAAACGCTTGCTCCACCAATGATAGCACCAATTTGAAGAGCTCCTTTGATAAGAACCGATGTTTTAAGTTCTATCATTGTAAGGTACTCTTCTTGTGTTATATACGGCGATGTCTCGAAGTCCATGTCCATCTGCTGACCATTGCAAACATCCAAAGCAATAGAATTGAAAACCGTAAGTACCTTATCGATGAAAACCTTATCAGTTTTAGCTAGAAGTTGATAGGCCATGATATTCATTGCATCACCGGAAAGAATTGCTATGCTTTGTCCCCACTTAGCATATACCGTTGGTTGATTTCGACGAAGAGGTGCGTTATCCATGATATCGTCATGAATAAGGGTGAAGTTATGAAAGAGTTCAATGGCTAAAGCAGGAAAAATTGCCTTGTCAACAGATTCAGAATAAATATTACAAGCAATCAAAACCATTGTAGGTCTAATCCTTTTCCCTCCTGAAGCTAAGGTGTACCGAATAGGATCATAAAGATGTTTTGGCTCTTGGGGAATGGTAAGGTTAAGGATTCCTTTATCTATAATTTCATTCAGCTGATCAATGCTATACATGTTAGTATTAATTTATTCAAAAAACAGGGTCTTGTTGCTTTTTGTTTATTGATTATTGAAGTGAAAGATAATTTTATTGATTAGGGCATTAGCATTCACATGGGTTTTCGGAATTGTCGTTCCCCTTGCCTAGCCACAGTAACACAGAAGGTAATAGAATTAGGTTACAAAAAAGAGCGATTAGAAGGGTAAGTGAAACTAGAATTCCAAGAGAAACGGTTCCCCCAAATTTTGAAGCAATGAATATTCCAAATCCAAAAAAAAGTATTATCGAAGCGTAAACCATACTAACACCAGTTTCTCGTATAGCACAGAAAATGGCTGCTTTTATGTTATTACGAGTTCTTTTAAGCTCCTGGCGGTACTTGACAAGAAAATGTATTGAGTTATCCACCGAAATTCCGAAGGCAATGCTGAAAACAATTACCGTGCTGGGTTTTAACGATATGCCAATGAACCCCATAGCGGCTGATGTTAGAAGCAGTGGAATAAGGTTTGTTAGCACGGAAGTAAAAACCATCCATGTTTTTCTAAACATCCATGCCATAAATATTGAAATAATAGCAATTGCAGCTAAAAGACTAATAAATAGGCTTTTGACAAGGTAATCGTTACCTTTAGCTGCAATGATACTTCCACCGGTTATATAAACTTGACGAGAGTCATCAGTAAAAATTGAGTCAATCTCGGTTCTTAGTTTACCCTTTAAATCATTTATTCTTATACTACCAATATCGGCCACATTATATAGCACCCTTGTGATTCTGCCAGTAGAATCAACAAACCTATTAAGTAATGGGTTTCCTCCCATATTCTTTGGGAGGTATGACATTATAAAACCCCTCTCAAAGCCAGTAGGTAATTTATACTGGGATGGATTTCCGTTATAGTACCCCTGACGAGCAAATTTTGCGGCCTCTACAACCGACAAGGGTTTCGAAAGTTCGGTGTACTGGCCTAAAACATTTTGCAAGCGACTAATATCTCTTAAATTGTTCTCTTGAATAACTCCTCTTGGGCTCTTTGTGTCAATAATAATCTCAAGAGGCATTACTCCAGCAAAGTTCTTTTCAAAATACTTCAAATCTACATAAGCTGGATGATTCTTTGGAACATCGTCAACCATATAGCCATTACTCACCACCCTTGAAAGACCCCAAAAGCCAAGAATAACAAGGAAACCTGTTATTACAAAAACTTCAACCCTTCGGTAGATAACAGCATTAATTACGCTTGAAATAAGTTTTCTTAAGCGAAAGTTATCTAGATGCTGTAAGTGCCTTGGCTCGGGTGGAGCCAAATAGCTAAAAATTGCAGGAATCAGCAATAATGATATTATGTAAACCCCCAAAATATCAATTGCAGCAACCAAACCGAACTCTTTTAAAATCTGTATGTTGGTAAAAGCAAATGTACCAAAACCAGCAGATGTGGTAAGGTTTGTGAGGAAAGTAGCGCTACCAATCTTCTGTATAACCCTTTGTAATGCTTTTATCTTATTACCGTGGAGGCTATACTCATGGTGGTACTTATTCAGCAAATAAACACAGTTTGTTACTCCAATTACTGTAATAAGTGGTGGTATTACTGCTGTAAGGAGAGTAATCTCAAATCCAAGAAGTGCCATTATTCCTAAAGCCCAACTAACAGACACAGCCACCACAAGCATCGAGAATAGAACAATTCTAAAAGATTTAAAGAGCAAGTATATTAGAACGGCAGTTATTAGAACGGCAAGAATTAAGAACATAAACATCTCACTTCTAATCATTTCTCCAACCGAGATCCGAATATAAGGGAGACCCGAATACCTTAGATCGTTTCCACTTACTTCTTTGTAATCGTCACAAATTGATAGAATTCTATCCATGAAGGCAACCCTATCAACAGTACTAATAAACTCATACTTAAGGGTAACCATCATTAGGAAAATGCATGAATCCTTATTGTATAGAATATCCTGATAGAAAGGCAAAGAAAAAGCGACCTCCTTGAGTGAATCTAATGTGCTTTGATGTTTTATGGTATCGGGAAAAATCTTTTCAAATTTAAAAACCTTTTCTTCAACATTCTTTTGGATAGCGAAAATATCAGCTATTGAAAGAACGTTTTCCACACCATCGAGCGAACGAAGCCTTTTTTCAAGAGCCTGCCATTTCTTGAAGTTTTCAAGTTCGAAAAACGAACAGTCCCGCACCCCAATAACCATGATATTCTCCCCTTTACCAAAAAGATTGGTAACTCCACGATAGTGAACAAGCAGAGAGTCGTTGGGTGGAAGCAATGGGGTTGGACGATAGTTGAACCTTAGGGTGGTTACCATGACGAGCATAAAGATGGTAATTACTCCAATGGCAATCACAATTGTAAGCCTATTTCGTAGAATTATCCTTGCCAGTACTTGAAAAACCATAAAGATTCAACCAAGAAATTTGAGTACAAATGTAGTTAAAAAGCATATAATGTTAAACATTAGTTAGATTTTATTATTAAAGGCAACACTAAAGCCAGCTCTCGATACATTAAGAAATCGTTAAAAATTAGCTTTAAAATAACATTGACATTAAAGAAAGAAAGGTCTGAAAAGAGTAATTTTGTATTCTTTTAATCTTATGTAAAATGAACTACGGGATAATTCAATTCTTAACCCTGGTAGGCTCTCTTGGACTGTTCCTCTTTGGCATGAAAATGCTTAGCGAGTCGCTCCAGAAGGTTGCAGGCGACAGGATGCGCACAATCCTTGCTGCAATGACCTCAAATCGTTTCAAGGGGATTTTAACAGGCCTTTTAGTGACAACTGTTGTTCAATCGAGCTCGGCTACAACGGTGATGATTGTTAGCTTTGTAAATGCTGGACTCCTTTCTTTAGCCCAGTCTATAGGCGTAATAATGGGAGCAAACATTGGAACAACCGTTACCGCCTGGATGATATCTTTGCTAGGGTTTAAATTCTCAATTAGCGCAATATCACTCCCTTTGATTGGAATAGGTTTTCCACTAGTTTTCAGCAATAACGACAGTAGAAGATCTTTAGGTGAGCTTATTCTTGGTTTTGCTATACTATTTTTAGGGCTCGACTTTCTAAAGAACTCTGTTCCTAATATTAGTCAACACCCCGAAATTTTAGAGTTTCTGTCAAACTATACAGGACATGGCCTTTTTTCGACACTCCTTTTTGTCGCCATCGGTACCATTCTTACGGTGGTTATCCAATCATCGAGTGCTACAATGGCACTTACATTGGTAATGTGTAACAATGGATGGATTAGCTTTGAATTGGCCGCAGCAATGGTGCTTGGCGAAAATATTGGAACAACAATTACTGCAAATATTGCAGCCTTAATTGCAAACGTTTCAGCCAAAAGAGCCGCCCGGGCGCACCTAATATTTAATGTATTTGGAGTTATTTGGATGCTTTTTGTATTCAAGCATTTTCTGGTGATTATCGCCAACGTTGTTACAGATATGGGGGGTAATTCACCCTTCGAGAATCCCGAGAGCGTTCCCATTGCTTTATCGCTATTCCACTCAGCATTTAATGTTTTCAACACCTTTGCTTTGGTGATGTTCACTCCCTTTATTGTAAAGATAGTAACAAAACTAGTAAAAAGTAAGGAGGGTGAAGACGAGGAGTTTAGGTTGAAGCATATAGGTGTTGGGCTTATGTCAACGGCAGAACTCTCTCTCCTTCAGGCACGAAAAGAAATATTAAACTATTCAAAGAGAACCTATCGGATGTATGGCATTTTCAATGAGCTATTTACCCAAACTAACGAAAAGAAGTTTAAGGTAATCTATGAACGAATAGAAAAATACGAGGATATTAGCGATAGAACTGAAGTTGAGATTGCTACTTACTTAAGCAAAGTATCAACCTATGGGCTGAGCGAAGAAAGTTCCAAAAGATTACAAGCAATGTTTCAAATTATTAATGACATTGAGAGCGTTTCGGATAGCATACATAATCTTGCAAAAATACTTCGTAGAAAGCGTAAGGCAAATATTTGGTTCAACCAGGATTTAAGGGATAACCTAAATACTATGTTCGACCTAGTTGATGCTGCTTTCAACATAATGCTCCAAAATCTGGAAGCAGGTTATTCCAATATCAACCTTGGGCCTGCGTATGAAGCAGAGGAAAAGATAAACCAGTTCAGAAACAAGTTAAGGAAGGAGCACCTTAAGAACGTAGAAATTGAAAAGTACAAGTATCAAGCAGGTGTGATTTACCACGACCTATTTGCTGAGGCAGAAAAGTTAGGCGACTACATCATTAATGTTTCTGAAGATATTGCTGAGATAGCAAAGCCAATGAAAAAGGTTTTACCCTGATAGAATGGTTACTTTTGGCGAAAAATAAAAATCTGGAGGTTACCCCTTCAAAGCTTCAGCCCCTGCAACAATTTCTAGGATTTCTTTTGTAATTGCGGTCTGACGGGCTTTGTTGTACTGTAATTTTAATTCTTTAATTAGTTCGGTTGCATTATCGGTAGCCTGATGCATTGCGGTCATTCGCGCACCGTGTTCACCTAATGCGTTTTCCAGCAAAACCCGATGAACTTGTCCCTTAATGGCATTGGGAATAACCACGCTTGCAATATGCTCACAGCTTGGTTCAGAAATCTGCTCGCTGTTATCAAGTGATGATTGAGGGTTTATTTCAATTGGAAGCAGCTGCTTAATAGAAGGTACCTGTACTGCTGGGTTACGATACTGATTGTATGAAAGAAATATTAACTCGAAAGTGTTGTTAGAGTATTCATTAATAAGATTTTGCGCAAAGTTGATGGAGTCGGGGTAGTTGGGTTTGTTCACAATCAAACTATTTGAGCTTGCATGGACATTGAACTTGTTCTTAGTGAAAAAATCAAGCCCCTTTTTCCCAAGGCAATATAGTGTTATGGTTGCTTGTGGATACTTTTTGTGTAACACATCGTCAATAAAATGAGTTGTATTTTTAATTACATTTTGGTTGAAACCGCCACACATGCTTGAATTAGAGGTCAATACAATGATAGCAATGTTGTTAACGATTCTACTGTTATCTGTCCATGTACCTAATACCGACAGATTAATCTTAGAGGTAACCTGCTCAAGAACGCTTATAGTTTTTTGAAAGTATTGCTCAAACCTTGAAACTGCTTCGCTAGCTTTATGAAACTTAGCTGCCGAAACCATTTTCATGGCACTGGTAATTTTCCGTGTTGACGAAACGGAATTTATTCTTGTTCTTATCTCTTTAAGTCCCAACATATATTTAGGCCTGGTATTTTGCTATTATTCGCTTAGCAACGCTCGATAAAACCATTCCAACTTCATCATCAAAGAATCCAGAAGTAATAGCATCAAGTGTATCCTGATGGTTTAGTCTTAGCTCATCAAGAAAATCAACCTCAAAAAGCCTAACTTTTTGGATAGGTATTTGTTTAAGAAGACCAGAAGTGCCACAGTAGATAATTGAAACCTGTTCGGCAATTGGCATAGGAGAATGAAGCCCCTGCTTGAGGATTTCTACGTTTTTCGCTCCTTTGTCGAGTACGTTTAGAGTGGCAGAATCAAGATCAGAACCAAACTTTGCAAAAGCTTCAAGTTCTCGGTACTGAGCCTGATCGAGTTTAAGCGTACCCGCAACCTTTTTCATAGATTTAATCTGTGCTTTTCCACCCACTCTCGAAACCGAAATACCTACATTGATGGCAGGTCGAACGCCGCTATGAAAAAGGTTTGATTCGAGGAATATCTGCCCATCGGTAATTGAAATAACATTGGTGGGGATGTAAGCTGAGACATCTCCTGCTTGTGTTTCAATTATTGGCAAAGCAGTTAGTGATCCTCCTCCTTTTACTATGGGTTTTAATGATTCAGGAAGGTCGTTCATCTGACTTGCAATCTCATCAGAATTAATAATCTTTGCAGCACGTTCAAGAAGCCTTGAGTGAAGGTAGAAAACATCACCAGGATACGCCTCTCGCCCTGGAGGTCGTCTCAGAAGAAGCGATACTTCTCTATACGATACAGCTTGCTTCGAGAGGTCATCATAAATTACAAGTGCTGCCCGTCCGGTATCACGAAAGAACTCGCCAATGGCTGCGCCAGCAAAGGGAGCGTAGAATTGTTGGGCTGCTGGGTCGGAGGCACATGCAGAAACAATAACTGTATAGCTCATTGCCCCATTCTCTTCAAGGGTTTTAGCAATAGATGCAACCGTTGAACCTTTCTGGCCTATGGCTACATAAATACAGTAAACGGGTTCACCCTTTTCGTAGAACGACTTCTGATTTATAATGGTATCAATAGCAATGGCTGTTTTCCCTGTTTGCCTATCACCAATAATTAGCTCACGTTGCCCCCTGCCAATAGGTATCATGGCATCAATAGCCTTTATTCCTGTTTGCAAGGGTTCATTAACAGGCTGACGGAAAATTACGCCCGGTGCTTTCCTTTCAAGGGGTAGCTCGTAGCGCTTGCCAGATATAGGCCCTTTCCCATCAATTGGCTCTCCCAGGGTATTAATAACCCGACCAAGCAACCCTTCACCAGCTTGGATTGAAGCAATTCGATTAGTCCTTTTTACCTGAAAACCTTCCTTCACAAGATGCGATGAACCAAGAAGCACTACCCCAACGTTATCCTCCTCAAGGTTAAGAACAATTCCCATTACGCCCGATTCAAACTCCACCAACTCGTTTGAACGGACATTGGAAAGGCCGAAGACACGCGCAATCCCATCACCTACCTGAAGCACGCTACCTACTTCTTCAAATCCAGTTTTAAGGTCAAATCCTTGAAGCTCTCTTTTCAGAACTTCTGATACCTCTGATGCTTTAATGTCTGCCATGTGCTAACTATTCAATAAATTAATTTTTGTAAGCCTTTTTCGCAAGCTATCAAGTTCTCCAGCAACGCTCTTGTCAAGTTGTTGGTCTTCGATCGTTAACATGAAACCCCCAATAATCGAAGGGTTTGTTCTTACCTCAATTTCAACCTCCTTGCTGTATAACTCGGACAGGTATAGTTTGATGGCTTCCTTAGATGTTAGATTAAAATCCGAAGCAACAACAACTAACACCTTGATAATATCATACCTGTTTCTAAAAGCCTTCTGAAAGCAAAGGATAATTTGCTTGAGATACTTCTCTCTTCGATTCTTCACCACAAGCCTTACAACATCAACCAGCTGAGGGGAGCATGTTTCTAGTAATGAGGCAATTGACTCGGATTTCTTGGTTAAAGAGACCATGGGTGTGTGAAGAAGCCTATAAAAATCTGGGTTGCTTTCAATAAGCTCAAGCAAACAAGAGGATTGGTCGTAAACCTGTTTTGCTTGGTCAAGCTCTTCAGCCCAACCAAGAATAGCCCTTGCATAGCTCATTGCAACTCTACCCTGATCCATCTTAGTTTTTCGTAGTAAGTTCTTCTATTATGTTGTTAATTTGGGTCTCATAGTTTTTCTTGTCTTCAAGCTCCTTGCGGAGGATACGTTCGGTTGCTTTAACCACTAAGTCCGAAGCATAAGCTTTAAGCTCAAGCTGCGCAATCTCTTTCTCTCGTTTTATTGCTTCCCGGGCTTGTTCCAGATATTTTTGGGCCTCTTGTTGGGCTTTAAGGGTAGCCTCCTCCAGAATCCGTTCTTTTTGCTTACGAGCTTCCTGAATAATTGCATCCCTTTCAAGCTGGACCTTCTCTATTAGCTTAGCATTCCGCTCTTCGAGCTGTGCAACTTCATTTCGAGCCAATTCTGCACTATGGAGAGCCCGTGAAACTAGCTCTTCGCGGTTTTTGATGCCTCCTAGTATTGGCTTCCAGGCAAATTTCTTTAGTATGTAAAGTAAAATACTAAAGGAAAGCAGCATCCAAAATAGCAAGCCATAATCGGGAGTTATTAAGCCCATGATAGTTTGGCTTTAATGGTTTACAATAGGATTACCAGAGCGCAAATAATGATTGCGAAGAAGGAAACACCTTCAATGAGAGCCGCTGCAACAACCATGCTACCACGAATATCACCAGCAGCTTCAGGTTGACGTGCGATTGATTCTAGGGCTGTTGCACCAATTTTAGCAATACCATACGATGCAGAAGCAACAATAATGCCTGCTGCCAAGGCAGCACCAGTTTTTGCTATTGCCACTCCAGCGATTTCAAGAAGAATTAGTAAAGTAATCATACTCAATTAGTATTAAAGGTTAGAAACTAGTGATGTTCTGATGTTGCCATACCCAAGAATAATGCGCTTAGCATAGTAAATACAAATGCTTGAATAAAAGCAACAAGAAGCTCAAGTATTGTCATGAAAATAGCCAGTAGAATGCTTATTACAGAAATTCCGTATCCAAAATATACATTCACAGCTCCAAAAATAAATATCAGACCAAAAAGCACCATTGCAATAATGTGCCCTGCAAGAATATTAGCAAATAGACGTATCATCAGTACACCTGGTTTAATTAGCCAGCTAGCCAGCTCAACAACCTGCATTATAGGAATAGGGAACTTAAGAAAAACGGGTACACCTGGTGCATTGAAAATCTCCTTGTAAAAGTGCTTATTCCCATTAATAAGGATAGTTACTAGAGTGAATATGGCTAAAGCCATTGTAACGGCTATGTTACCTGTAACATTTGCTCCACCTGGGAATATTGGAATTAATCCCAAAAGGTTGTTTATCCAAATGAAAAAGAAGATTGTCAACAGGAAAGGGGTGAGCCGCTGATAATGCTTTTCCCCAATTGAAGGTTTAGCAATCTCATCGCGAACAAAAAGTATTAAAATTTCCATTAAACCCTGTATCCCTTTTGGTGCTGAGTTTGGGTATTGCTTGTACCTATTACCAATTGAAACGAAAATCCAGCAAAGTAGAAAGATTGAGAACAGTGCCCCAACAACATTTTTTTTCATCGAAAAATCAAGGGGTAAGGGAGAGTTTTCCAAAACCTCGTTATTTTGGTTTACCTCAACAATTTTCCCTTTAAGCGCTCCTTCTGTCAAGAGAAAAAAACCTTTGTAAGATGAATGTCCATGATGAAATTTACTAGACCAAAAAGTGAAAAGCTTTCCTCTTGTTCGACTATATACAATGATTGGCAATGGGATTGAAATGTGATGATGTCCAATGGTTAGAATGTGCCAATCGTGAGAATCGCCAATGTGATCGAAAATGAATTCGCCAGGATTGAATGCTTTCTTTTTGTGTGTTGAATGTTCATTATCATCTTGGCTTGAAACGGTTTCAACGCCAAAAGCCCCTCCTTCTGAGAACAAGGAAAAGGCTAGTATAAGAGAAGCGGTTAGTATTATTTGTTTGAAGTTTTTCACAAAAAAATACTTTGCATTAACCTCAAAAATATATACTTTTTTTATGAAAAATTCTACTATGAGGGTTTTCTTTGATTCAAAATGCGTAAAAAATCGTGAACTCCTTGAATTAGAGTGGAAAAGTAAAGAATGATAAAAATCACCAGAAACGGAATGGCATGTTCTGGACGAAAAAATAAGTATATAAAAACAAAAATAATTGACCCAAAAAGTTTTATACCTGTAATAATCATGAATTGTCGAGCAAATTCCTGATACGTGATTCTATTAACTCTGGTAAAAAATGAAAATGTGATGAGGTTAAGAATGAAAAAGTAAAGAAAAACAAACGGAACGAATTGAAAATAGTGCTGAGGTATTATCCAATAAAAAATGAAAGCACAGGTCAAGGCAAGTGCAGTAAAAAGTATCATCGACCTTTTAACGAAACGTTTAAAGGGTGTTTTTTCTATCATATAAGATTAAAAAAGTTCTTTAGTTCTTTCGCCTTAGTTATTCTTTTCCTTGATGTCAACTTTATCGAAAACTTTTCCAGATAAAGTCTTGTCGGGCTCATTGGTCATGTCGCAGTAACCAGTAAACTTACTGCCAGGCTCAATGGCTAACCGGCTGGTTGACATGTCGCCAACCACCTTTGCCGTAGATTTTAATGAAAGCAGTTCGCTTACAATAAGTTTACCATCTACAAAGCCCGAAATGTCAGAGTTTTTCGATACAACTTCGCCCTTAATTTTTCCTGTTTCGCCAACTACAATCTTCCCTTTTGCAGTAATATTTCCAATCAGTGTACCATCGATGCGAAGATCGCCGTTGCAAATGATGTCGCCATGTATCTCTGTACCAAAGCCAATAAGATTGATGTTGTTGGTTGGTGTTTCGTTTTCGTTATACTTTGCCATTTCTATAGTTTAAAATATTTGATACAATTCAATAAATTAACAACCAGCAAAATTAAAAAATGATATTAAGAGGCAAACAATAATTCACTTTTTTTTATTTATATACCCTCGTTTGTTCTTTTTTCATCAATACTTTCATCCTGATTCAACGTTTCATTCTCATTCATTAAGTCTAAATCATTGTCCTCGGTTTCTAATTCCCACGAGTAAACCCTTTTTTGTGGGCCATGCTTTCTGTAAGCTAATGCGCAAGCAAAACCCGAGATACCACCAAAAAGATGCCCTTCCCATGAAATTGCTGGCCAAATTGGGAAAATCCCCCAAATCATACCACCGTATAGGAAAACTACAATCAGAGAAATTGATGCCAACCTTGGGTCGCGCCTAATTGCTCCACTGAAGAAGAGAAAAGCAGCTAAACCATAAACTATTCCGCTTGCACCTATATGGTAGCTTGGTCGTCCTCCAATCCAAAGGCAGATACCACTTACAATCCATATAATAATGAAAACCCTGTAGTTGAGCGAACGGTAGAAAAAGAGGATGCCAGTTCCCATAACAAGCAATGGAATAGAGTTTGCGATTAGGTGTTTAAAGTCGGAGTGAACCAAAGGCATTAGCAAAATTCCTGGAAGACCTTTTAACAATCGTGGGTAAACTCCCCAAGTGGTGAAACTTAAATCGAGGCTATTTTCAATGATAGCTATCAACCAAATAAGAAACACAAATAGTAAAGGAATAATCATACTGTAGGCAAACACTTTCCCTTCGCTAACAACTTTTCCATCAATTTCGTTTTTGGTTATAGTGTTGGTTGAGTTTGTAAAGTACATGTCTGTCACTATATTATTTATTTTAAAAAAAGTGATTCTGTGTTTATTCTGAATAACCCTTCGAATGATGAAACCCAAAGGTAACCAGAATGGTCGAGGTAAAATGTCAACACCCGCTCGGCAGGAAAGCCTTCACTTTCAGCTAGATGTTTCCAACTTATTCCATCAAAAACTGTAATTCCTTTACCTTTGCGAGGTGTTAATGAACCAGCCATCCAAATCCGTCCCTGAGCATCAGTGGCAATTGCATCGACACAAGGTTTTGCCAGGTATTCCGGAAAGTTGAAACTTTTCCAACTTTTCCCATCAAACATTGATACACCTCCTCGGGAACGATTATAGCAGCTACCAATCCAAAGATTGCCCTGATTATCCTGAAAAAAAATGCTTGCCGAGTTGTCAATCAAGCCATGTCGTCCTGAAAAAGTATCCCAAACCTCTCCGTTATAAACACTAATACCTTCTGAAGCAAATCTGGCTCCACACCAGAGGTAACCTCTCGAATCGCTGAAAATTGAAGTTATTGAGTTTATTATTCTGGTGTTTGGTTGTGGACTATTGATTACTCCATCATAAAAAAAAGCCATTCCATTTTCTGTTCCAATCCATACAATACCCCTGAAATCCTGATGAATTGAAGTAATGAAGTTGTCAGGCAGCCCATTGCGAATGGTTAACCATTCCCATTGCCCTCGTCTGTTTATGAAAAGTCCACTTGCTGTACCTATCCAAATTTCGAACCTGTTAGCAAGTGTTATGCAGTTTACCAAGGGATTATTAACGGTAAAAGGTATCTGAAGTGTATCAATTCCCATAGGCGATACCCAAACTAGCAACGGAAAGCCTTTACTATTAACAATGTTGCCACCAAACATCAGGCTTCCGTCGCTGAGTCTAAGTGAAACATGGTATGACCCTGCTGGAATTGAATGTCTTTCAGAAGCTAAAGAAAGTTTTTCACCATCGAATAATGCCAAATCGCCTGATTGATTCCCATCGCTTAATCCTAACCAAAGCTTCTTTTCCCTATCTTCTTGGAAAGTGAAAACAAAAAGGTTTTGAGGTAATTCAATTCTTGTTTGAGGTTGACATAAAAGGGGTAATCCTTTGAACAAGGAGATGTATAATATTATGGCGATTACTCGGCATAGACGCATGGTGTTTATACCTTAAGACCAAATACTAAAACATCGTCAATCTGCTCGTTATTGCCCTTCCAACTTGCAAAAATGCTATTCATTTCATCTGCTTGTACATCTCCTGAATACTGGCTAAGGGTAACAATCATCTCTTCAAAACGTTTACGCATGAATTTCTTTTTCATGTCACCACCCGTTTGGTCCATAAAGCCATCAGAGAAAAGATATATCCAATCACCTTCCTGAAGTTTGAACTCATGTTGTTCAAATTCTTTTTTGAAAATACTTACTGAAGATCCAATTGATGTATAATTGGATTTTAAGCGAATAATTTTTTTATGTCTAACTACAGTAAGTGGAATCAGGGCACCACAATAACGAAGAATTCCTGTGCTGGTGTCAACAGAACAAACGGCAATATCCATGCTATCCTTAAGAATCACCTCCTCTTCATCCTTTTTTAGTTTTTTTGGTAGTTCAACATTAAGGAAGCTAAGAATACCAATAGGTTCTATTTCACGTTGTTGGTAAACTGCTTGATTAAGTAAATCCATTCCAATTATACTCATGAAGGCACCGGGCACTCCATGTCCAGTACAATCGGCTACAGCAATGTAAAGTAAGTTTTCTTTTGAGCTTAACCAGTAAAAGTCGCCACTCACAAAATCTTTAGGTTTGTAAAACCTAAAAGCATCGGAAAAATATTGGTTTGCAACCTTTAGCTGAGGGAGAATGGCCTCCTGAATACGCTCTGCATACCTAATACTATCGGTAATCTTTCCAATATATCTTTCAATTACATTATATGCCTCCTCCAAGTTCTGATTCTTCTGCTCAATCCTAATGCGTTGTTCATCAATTTCTTGATTCTGTTGAACCAAAATTTTATTCTTTCCCTTTCTGTATTGAAGTGAAATGAAGGTGAATGTAAGCAAGCCTGCAACCAAAAGAAGAATAACAGAAAGCGTTACGTTAAAAGTTCTAGCTCTAAAAAGTTCTAACTCCTTAATAAGATTGTCTTTATTTAACAAATCTATTTTGTTCTGTTTACGTTCCTTGTCGAGTTGATATTCAACAAAGTAAATTTTTTCAGAAAGTTGCTGGCTGAAAAGAGTGTCGTTGTAATTAATGATATCTTGAAAGAAACTTGAAGCCATCCGATGGTCGCCAATCTTTAAATATAAGTTTGCAAGAACCTTCGAAGCGTCTCTAATTGCTAGTCTCGCACCAATTTGCTTGGCCACATTTAAAGCTTCACTCGCAGCAGACAACGACTTTTCAACTCTATTATTCTTAAAATCAATTTCTGCTATTTTGATGAGAATGTTAGCGTAAAGATCTTTATCCTCGTTGATTAATACTTTTTCAACCGATTTTTTATAGCTATCCAATGCTTTGTTGAGCATTCCTTTTTCAAAGTATATGTCTCCAATGTACTTGTAGCACACGGCTTGCTCTGGAATACGGTTTTCATGAATTCTTATTTCAAGTGCTTGTTCGTAGTAGAAAAGAGCACTATCAAGATCAAACATTAGTTGCTTATTCCTTCCAATGTTAAGGTAAACGTATGCTAACATTGTATTGTTTTTTGTCTTTAAGGCTATAGCCAAAGCCTTATCGAGGTTCTCTTTTGCTCTAATGTAGTGCTCTTGGTAGATATGCAGGTTTGCAATGTTGATGTATGCGTAACCCTCCTGATCTTCTACATGATTTTTTGTTGCAATGTCAAGCCCAATAAAATAGTGGTCGATCGATTGGGAGTAATTACCAAGAATACGATAGGCAACACCAACAAAGCTATGGGCTTTTGCTAGGTTTGTATAGTCGTTGTTTTTTGTTGCTAGCTCTATTGCTTCTAACCCATGCTTCACCGATTCTTCAGGATTAGAATTTCGATTGCTCCAGCACAATTTCAGTAATTCAGCTATTCTTGTTGTGTCTTTGTTGGTTGTTTTTGGTTTAATATCATCGATAGTAGGTTGACTCCAAGTAGAGCCTGGGTAAAGGGTTATTGAAATAAATAATAGAATAGATATAATCTTAACGAATCTAAACATAGCCAGTTTTGAAAAAAGTTTTATACAAAAGTATAGTTTTATATCTGATTGCAGTTATTTATAAACCAAAGATGATAAAAAACTTATAAGTTTGTCATTTCAAATAGTGTTGCTTGAAATAATATATTCCTAGTACTATGAAATTCATTGGAGCTCATGTGAGCGCATCAGGGGGTGTTGAGAATGCCCCAATAAATGCAAATGTGATTGGAGCAAAGGCATTTGGACTTTTTACTAAAAACCAAAAGCAATGGGTAGCACCACCTCTAACTCAGCAAAGCATAAAGAGCTTTAAAGTTAACTGCGAAAAGTTTGGCTATCAACCAAACCAAATTTTGCCACATGATAGCTACTTAATCAATCTTGGTCATCCAGAGCCAGAAGGTCTTGAAAAGTCTCGCAATGCTTTCCTTGATGAAATGATGCGATGCGAGCAGCTAGGTTTGGACCGATTGAACTTTCATCCAGGAAGTTCATTGGGAAAAACAGACGAAGAAGGATGTCTAAAAACAATTGCCAGCAGTATCAATGTTATACTTGACAAGACAAAGGGAGTTATTGCTGTAATTGAAAATACTTCGGGGCAAGGCAATAATGTTGGCTATACATTCGAGCATCTTGCTTTCATTATCGACCTCGTTGAGGATAAGGCGAGGGTTGGGGTGTGTTTCGACACATGTCACGGTTATACCGCTGGTTATGATATTAAAACTGAAGCAGGATACAAGGATACCTGGAACAAGTTTGAGAGTATTATTGGGTTAAAATACCTGAAAGGAATCCACTTAAATGATAGCAAGAAGGAACTCGGTTCCCGAGTTGATAGGCATGATAGTATTGGCAAAGGTTTACTTGGAATCGATGTTTTTGCTCGAATGATGAACGATGATAGATTCAATGGAATTCCAATTATTCTGGAGACTCCCGATGATTCGATTTGGGCGGAGGAGATTTCATTGCTGTATGGACTTATGAATCTTAAGTAGTAACCATATCATTTTAAATAAAGTGCTGAATATTAAGAGCGAGAGTCTGATTATTTTTTTTGTTCTATCATTCTTTTTTTTTACTAGTAATGATAGACTTCTTTCTCAAAATACAAGTAATACTGAAGATTGGGGGTTGTGGAGAAGAAGAATAATCCTCACCTCAAAATATTTAGGACCCAATGCCCTACCTGTTCCAGATATTAGACAAGGAAATATAAATCCTGACTTGTTCTTGGACTTAGCTGGGTTTGCACATTTTTCGAGCTACGACAGGAGCTACAATCCATATTTTAGACTTTCATTGCCATTCGCGAAGGGTAACGTTTCAATCGAAGTTTGGAGCGATCTTTTTGAGTACTTCGATACCGATTCTGCCTCGCTTTCATCGAGGAATGGTTGGAGTAAGGAGACGAATGGTTTTAGTGGAGGTGATATTTACGTAGCCTCACTTTTTCAACTGGTAAAAAACCACAACTATCTGCCAGACATGCTTTTAAGTATCAATTTAAAAACAGCATCTGGTGGAAAGGTTGAAGCACTTCGGCATACCGATACCCCTGGTTACTACTTTGACCTTTCGATAGGGAAAGATATTCCAATAAAGGGAAAAATCATCCTTCGACCCTATGGTTTAATCGGATTTTATGCTTATCAAACCAACCGGATTAAGAACTTACAGAACGATGCACCCCATTGGGGGGGTGGTTGTAAGCTTGCGGTATCAAGATTATCTCTTTCTGGATGTATTGGGGGATATCGAGGGTACTTTGAGCAAGGAGATAGACCTATAGTTGTAAGGTTTATTGCTGAACTTTCTGCAAATAAATTCCTTACAATTACAACGGGTTTTCAGCAAGGAATGCAAGATTTTGAGTATTCTACTTTCAATATAGGAATCAGGTTTCAAATTCCGATGCTTGAAATGCCTATAAGTTCAGAAAAGGAGACATTTTAAAGTTTTAGGGTGCTCCTACTTCCAACGTTGAAACCAGCAATTAGTATATCATCGATTTGTGTTTTATTTCCAGCCCAATTTTCGAGCATCTCTTCCAACTTTACTTTTTGTTCAAGCATTGAAAGAGATTGATTTTCAAACAAAAAGTTTACCAACCGTTTTTTTGAAAACCTTTTATTGTCTTTTTCGCCAATCTGATCGGCATAACCATCGGAAAACATGTAAATCCTATCGTTTGGCATAAGTTTTATCCTATGATTTGTAAACGAATCTTTCTCCTTGAAGTAAACGCCAATAGGCATTGAATCGGGTTTAAACTCTTCGAGTTTAGTTTGTCCATTTTCATTTCGGAAAAGAAGTAGTGGGATGTTTGCCCCCGAGTATTCAAGCACACCTTCGTTTTCGTAAATTACAGCTAAACCGAGCTCCATTCCATCTCTCGAAAGTCCTTCGTTTCCTGTTTGACCCAACGATAGCTTTACTTCTCTACGCATTTCGTTTAGCACTTCACTCGCTTTACAAACCTCTCTCTTTCTTACAATTTCATTGAGGAAAGCTATCCCAAGCATGCTCATAAACGCTCCAGGTACCCCATGTCCTGTACAATCGGCAACAGCTATTACGATAACATCGTTAAGTTTTTTCAACCAATAGAAGTCACCGCTTACTATGTTTAGAGGCTTATAAACTATTAGGTTCTCAGGGAAAAGTTGATCGATTGTCTCTTTCGAGGTAAGTAGAGCCATTTGAATAGTGCTGGCATACTGAATGCTTGAGGTTATTTCCTGATTTTGTTTTAATATCCTCTCGTTCTGTTCCATCAGAACTTCCGATTGTGCCAATATCTCCTCTTTTTGCTGGTTTAGCGACTCATTCTGAACAAGGATCTCTTCTTTCTGTTCAATAACTTTAGCGGTTCTTTCTGCTACTACTTTCTCGAGCCAAACTTTTTCGGCATGTATTCTTCTTATGCTTAGCTTTACAGCAAGAAAAACCAGGAATCCAAAAAGAATAACATACATGAAAAATGCGTATGTTGTTCGATACCATGGGGGTAAAATCGTGAAGGAGTAATATGCTTCGGAACTAATGATTCCGAAAATGTTGCTCGCTCTTACACAGAATCGATAGTTTCCTTCTTTTAGGTACGAGTACTCTTTCTCTGTTCTTGTACTCCAATCGGACCATTCTTTTTCGTACCCATCAAGTTTAATTTGATATTTAGTTTTCTCGCTTTCTTCGTAAAAAATGCCAGAGTATTTTATACGAATTGCATTATTTATGAATTTTATATTTGGAGTATTTGCGTTGGTTTGTCGATTAACGGGTTTTCCGCTTTCAATGAAAGCACCCCCGAAAAGAAGAGAGTCCTTGGGCTTTGTTACTTCAACTGAACGGATTAAAACCGAGAAGTTATCGAGGCAATAATTGCTTTGCTGTGGGTTAAAAAGAATCACCTTTTCACTGGAACCAAAATAAATTCGACTATTATCGATAGGGAGAAAAGAGAAGATGTTGTAATCGGAAAGTTTTCGGAGAGGAATGTCATAAAGTTCAACCCTTTCAAGGATCTTGTCGTTCCCTATAACCCTTCCTATCACCTCAAAGCCATTGCTTAAGCCCATTAACCAAGGGAAACCCTGAGAGTCTGTCTTTACGCTTTGAGCGTGAAAGTTTTCACCTGTAGCCTTGTTGAAATCGTGATTTACAACAAAAACACCATCTTGGTATTTATATGTTCCCTTTGATGTACCTATCATTATCTGATCGAACAACTTAAAGGTAGTGATGTTTTTGAAAGAGATTAAATCGGGGATGCTGTCAAACCTATGTTCTTGAATTACAGCATTAAAATTATTATCAAACGATAAGCATATCACTCTTTCATTATTATCGTTTCCCCAAAGATTTCCTTCATTATCAATGGTTAAACTTTTCAGGTTTGGGTATTGAGAAAACTCCTTCTTATAGATCCAACTTCCATTCTTTTTCTCAAATACCCCCAGACCACCGTGCTCAATTGAGCCAAGCAGAAAACCCTTCCTTGGAGAAACAAGCTCTCGGGCAACCTGTTTAGATATTAGCTCTCCCTTAAAGTTTTTGATGTGAAACGTTCCAACATTGCTACTTGTGCTGATTAGATCGTCATCAAAAATGTTTAACACCCATACTTTCCTGCCCTGTGTCTCTTTGATTAATGAAAATTTCTGATTATCTAAGTTGTTGTTTTCTTGTAAGTTAATATAATAAACACCTTGAGCTGTGCCAACAAGAAGAAATCCTTTGCAAATAAGGAGATTATAAACTGTAGCATTAATTAGTCCCCACTGCTCATTTATTTGTGAAAAGGGTGAGCTGATAAACGAGCATGAAATACCATACTCAAGGCCACTCCATAGGTTCAATCGGTTATCGAAGAAAACCGCACAATGATCATTACTTTGCAGCCCACCCATTCGATTTATATGCTGGAGCGGGTTGCCTCGGATGTCAGTTACAAGAACACCATTCGATACCGTTCCAAATGCGATTATGCTATCTCTAATTGTAGTTGCAGTATAAACCTGATTTTGTATAATAAATTGGTTCGATGGGTTTTGTAGTGCGTTTAGCTTACCGTTATCAAGAAAGAAAAAACCACCAGTTCGAGTTACAGCAAATAGAGTGTCGTTCATTTCAAAACTAAGACGGAGACGGTGATCCTTAAGGTAATCTCCATTTGGAATCCCTTCGATACTATCCCAACTAAATTTTGACAACCCTACATCAGTGCTTATCAAAATATCTGTTCCAATTCTAATTAAATTTATTATTCTATTGGGAATCTGAGTTATGGAGGTTTTGCCATTTAAGTATTTAACGATATAACCCCTTATTGAAAAGAAGAAAACCGTGTCGCTTTTTACTATAATGTCATAGAAATTTCCGAGGAATCTGTCGCTTCTCGTTTGGTCATCGATTATTGAAAGGAATATGGTTTCACCATTTTCACTATATCCAAGATACCCAACATCGTTTATTCCAGCACAATATATAGTGCCTTTCTCGTCTTTTGTCATTGAAAGTATAGATACATTTGGGGCGATATTGCGCCAGTGGATGCCATCGAATTCTAGAATTCCCCCCATATTGCCAAAATACATTATCCCTCTGTTATCCTGAATAATAGCCCAATTGTCGTTTTTAGCTTTATATTTAGATGGGGGATAGTTTTTTACAAACGGAATGCTGATGCTTGTTGCTTGCGACAAAAAGCAATAATTTAGAAACAAACACAAAATAAGTAGGAACAATCTACTCCTTTTCATTTTACAAAAACCAATGGTTTAATTATTTATAGCTTAATAAAACGTTTCCCAAACGAGCGGTTGTTCTTTTCTTCGAAAATGATGTAGGTGCCTTTGCCAAGATTGGAAACACCAACTACCTCGTGATTCGATTTTGTGCTAAATTGTAGCATAATTCTGCCCCAAATATCACATACTACATAATAACTACCAGCTAATCCTACTACATTAATATGCTCAGTTGCAAGACTAGGATAGATATTAAAAACAGAAATCTTATTGGCTTCGCCAAGCCCAACCCCTGTATTGTTTATTCCAATTGTCATGCTGGCCACCGCTTCGTTCATGGCTGCATCTTTTGCCGTAACGCTTAGTATATAAGTTCCGTTTGGTATAGTTCTGGTATCAAGAAGGATATCCTTATCGCCTTCATGAATTTCCTCATCGCCCGATGTGCTCGTAACAATTTGGTAGTACTGACGGATGTCGTAGTTGCCAATGGAGTAGCAGGTTTCGTCTCGTGAATAAATAGTTTCTAGTATCATCCCTTCGTAATCACTTGAAAAGTAGGTGTCAAGAGGGAAATCGTAGTTATACGAAACCATGTCAACAACAGGTTCGTTCGGGTTCGAACTTGGGTATATCTTAAATGCTAGGCTAAAAACATCAATCTTCCAATAGGTATTAGCGATGTCATGAACCTTGCAAATAATTCGGATATCTCCTTCTAGCTGCATCGGATCGAGGTAGTTTCCACTTTCACTGCGAAATGCAAAAAGACTGTTGTCAAGAGTGTTTTCAAAAACAGGCGGTTGAGTGTCGATATTACCAATGACATCTGTGAGGGGATCGTTTGTTGTCCACCAAGCACCATTCCAAACCGCTCCCTGAGATTTTATCCTAGCAAAATGGACATGGGTAAAGCTATACCAAGGCCAGAAGATAAGTTCTCCAACCACATCGCCTGCTGAAACCAGATCGCCTACTGAAAAAGGAATTGAAGACTCTATCAAGTGTGCGTATAGATAACCATGTGTTTCTTCGGCAGTGTTTTCAACTGCAATGGCAATTCTATGATTATATTCACCGCCTGTAGTAAGAACTGCCTTTACAACACCATCGGCCACGGCAAAAACTTGCTCGTTGGCTTGCCCCATGAAGTCAACTCCTGGGTGAAGGTATGGGGCTCCACCGTAATGCTGAATTTCTCCGTAACTGTTGCCAATAGGATGTGCGTATTCTTGCCCATACTTCAAGGGCGATTGGATTGGTTCATGGATATACCTTGCAGCACTTCTAGGGTATATAACTCTATCTTTTTCACAAACGTGTTTTTCGCTTTCTAGCTGACGAAGGGTGAATACAAATTGATCTTTCTCCGTTAATTTTTCAACGAAAAGCAACGACTCCTCAAACGATACAGCATTAAAGAAAGTGCCACTTAATGAGTAAGATTTCAAAATCGAACTTTCTTCAACTTTAAAAATACTATGTCTTGAAAAAATAAAGGGTGTACCGCAATGAATTAGGATTCTTAATGGTTGCTCACTGACCGAAATACTTTTTTCACCCCAATGAACGATACCACTGTATTCATCATAGAATAATGGAATACCTTTTTCATCGACATTGAAAACCGAAGACTTTGGATAGTAACATGTTGTGAAATTCTCAGTATTTACTGTTACAAGATTCTTTGAATCGAAGAAGATAACATACTTTTTATTTTGAGAGAGTTGAATTCCATAGGTTCTGCTGAAATGCATGGTTTTTAAAAGATTACCTTGCCAATTGTAAAACCGAACGATAACTGGCACCGATGCTTCATACGATTCAACGGTCATGTAGCCAGCATTAGTGATATACATACCATTTCCAAGTAATTCGACTCCATTAATATCAATTTTTTTTGAATCACCATCAACAAAATAATGTGGCTTTAACTTGTTCTCCGGAAGAATTATATGGCCGGCATAATTCAAACGAAAATTTTGGCTTGAAGCAAATATCCACAGAAGGATTAACGAAAAAGTTATCAAAAGGTGTTTCATGGATTCATTTATTAGTGTTGAAAGCTTTTGCATTTAAGATAAAGGTCGAAGCTACTAAAAAAAAGATAGTATTTCAAAGACAATGAAAAATAAGCTTTGTGAAAAGCTTAGTATTTTGTCAAATAAGAAAAAAATTAAGAATTATTCACCTTTTGGGTGTCTTTTTTTTTTACCTTGCCTTGTTATTTTAACTTCATTCGCCATGAGACAAACTCTAAAAAAAGTATTTCAATTACTGCTACTTTTAGGAGCAGTTTTCTGTTCAAATAAAGCCATAAGTCAGGATGGAAATCCTTTCCTTTCCCACTTTAGGTTACCAAGTGGTGTTAGCAACCAGAACTGGGGCTTTGAGCAAGGGAGCAATGGGCAGATGTTTATCCTGAACAGAAAGGGAATTTACACCTTCGATGGTTTGCAGTGGGAGAATTTAGGCGTTTCAGGTCGTCCGATAGCCATTGCCTACACAAACCAATTGTTCTATTGTAGCGACAAAGGGGTTGGCTACTTCCAACAGAACGATAACGGGACTTACTCACAGGAGATTCTTTTGGAATCGACTGGTTCAAATCTTTTCTACAAAATTTCTAAGATTGAAGAGGGATTGCTTGTTGTTTCACCACAAACCATTTGTCAAATAACCATTGGCGATGGCATAAAAGTTGACACCCTTTACCACGAGGTACGTCAGGAGGTCTTCATCTCCGATTTTTTCCGACTTAAAGGGCAGATGTATCATGTAAAGAACAGAGCCTTGATATACCTTAATAAACCCGATGGTAAGTACGAAATGTTGGCGGGTCTTCCCATCGGAGAGGATATGATTTTCTCATTTATTCATGGCGATATTGCAGTTTTTGGCTCTTCAACAAATAGGCTCTACAAATTTGATGGCAGAAGGCTCACCCCTTTCGCCCTCAAAGAGCAAAGTTACATTAACCTGAGTCTCCTTACTGGGGGCATTTCAATTGACGAGTCTAGTTTTGCCCTTTCTACCCTAAATGGAGGATGCATCATTGTTAATTCATCAAACGGAGCAACCATAACTACCATTAACTTCTTCAATGGTCTTCCTGACGATGAGGTTTACTCACTTGGAAAGGATAGCAAAGGGGGTCTTTGGGTATCGCATGGAATGGGTATAACAAGGGTCGATTTGAAGTTACCTGTTAGATCCTTTAACCATTACCCTGGCTTGAGGGGCAACATCCTTTCAAGTATTGAACATAATGGGAAACTGTTTGTAGGTTGTAGCGAGGGCTTATATTTACTTTCTGAAGTACGCGATTATAGGTCTGTTGAAGTGGTAGATAAACCTGCACCTTCACAGAAAAGTACTCAACCCGAAGTTTCAAGAGATAATCAGGATCAAAAGCAACACACAGTCGAGGAGAAAAAGAAAGGTTTTCTAAATAAATTATTCTCTCGAAGAGATAGTAAGGCTTCCGATGAGGATGTAGCAATTAAAGTTGCTTCCGATGCCCCAAAAACACTTGAAGAGAAAGATCTTTCGCCTACAAAAAGGAAAATCTATCAACTTCAATCGGTCAGTCATTCATACAAACAAATAACTGGAGTTACAGGAAAAGTAAGAATTCTTTTCGATTATAAAGGCTCGTTGTTTGCTGCAACAAATTTTGGTCTATTCGAAATCATTGGGGAGAGAGTTAACCCAATAGTTAGGGGGAAAAACATAACTTTTGCCGAACCATCATCTTTCATCGATAATACCTTGCTCGTTGGAACAGACGGGGGGGCTTACCTTGCAGTTAAAAAAGGTAATGCATGGGTCTTATCGGCTCTCTTTGAGGGAGATAACGAACAAATTATCAGCATTGCTGAGGCAAACAAGGAGAAAATTCTTGTAGCCAGCGAATTTGATGTTATTCTGGTTAACCAAGTTGAAAAGAAGTACACTACAACCATTTTAAAAGTTGAAGGTACTGAGTTTGGTTCTCCTCTAGTAAGACGAATTAACGGTGAAGCTTTTGCATTCACATCAGCTGGCTCGTTTCTGTTTAATGCAGAGAATGATGAGTTTAAACCTGATGTTTCTTTGGGTTATATAGGTTCAACTTTAATCGCATTTCATCAGGCGGGCTATACCTGGATGAAAGGAAATGCTGGATGGGTGTGCTATAATTCAGAACCCGACAAACCCACTTTTTCAGCAGGAATTCTTAATTTACTTGATGACCCCAAGAGCATTTATGTTTCAAGTAAAGGGAAAATCTTAGCTGTTAATAGATACACACAGCTATATAGCATTTCAGAAAAAATCGATCAAAAAACAGAAAAGGAACTAGATGTGCTACTTAAAAAAGTACTTGAAAAGTCGGGGGCATTACTCGAACCCAAGAACATAAAGCTTAGCTATTCAAACAATTCCCTTGCAGTAAACATTAGTGCACCCTCCTACCTAAAGGAGGGCTCAGTGCAGTTTCAATATATCATAAAAGGATTAATGATAGATTGGTCCGAGTGGACAAATAACCCAGTACTAGAGTTCCCTTACCTACCTTCAGGAAAACATACAATTAATATAAGAGCAAGAGATGTGCTTGGCAATCAAAGTCAAACGCTTGATATTCCTATTCATATTAGGCCTCCTTTCTGGAAAACCGTTTGGTTCATTGCTTTATGCTTAGTTGCGCTAGTTGTATTTTTTATACAAGTAGTCAAAATTAGAGAACGTAACCTAATAAAAGAAAAGGAAATATTAGAGCAAAAGGTAAGAGAACGAACCAAAACCATTGAGGAGCAAAAGGAAGTCCTCAAACAGCAGCGCGACGATTTGGCAAAATACAACGAAGAAATTCTTCAGCAGAAGGAAGAAATCGAAACACAGCGTGATGAGATTGAAGCACAGCGCGATCAGATTTTCAAGCAGAACGACGAGATTACCAAGAGCATTACATACGCTCGAAGAATTCAGTCAGCAGTTATGCCCTCACGAGAAATGATTAGCTGTCTGCTTGATAATCATTTTCTTCTTTTCCGACCCCGTGATATTGTTAGTGGCGACTTCTATTGGATGACAGAAAAGAACGGAAAGGTAGTTGTTGTTGCAGCCGACTGTACAGGTCACGGGGTACCAGGTGCCTTCATGAGTATGATGGGGGTATCGTTTTTAAACGATATTGTGAATGTTGCAGGAGTTACTCAACCTGATTTGATGCTTAACGAGTTACGCGAAAAGATAAAGACAACCCTCTGGCAAACAGGCAAAGAGGGAGAGGCACGTGATGGGATGGATATTGCCGTTTGTGTGTTCGATAAAAATTTGAAAAAAGTTCAGTTTGCCGGAGCATATAACCCCCTTTATATTATTCGTGACGGAGAAATCATTGAAATAAAAGCCGATAAAATGCCTGTCGGAATTCATGTTAAAGAGAAGGATTCGTTTACCATACATGAAATTGAACTAGCAAAAGGAGACAGCCTTTATATCTTCTCCGATGGATATGTCTCGCAGTTTGGTGGACCCGAAGGGAAAAAGTTCATGGCTAAACCTTTTAAAGAATTACTAGCCTCATTGTACGGAAAGCCTATGAGCACTCAACTAAAAGCACTTGAAGATGCACTTGATATTTGGCAGGGTGCTCACGACCAAGTTGATGATGTTCTTGTAATTGGAATTACAATTTAGATTACAAATTTTTTTATTTGATAATGTTTTTTACCTTTGCCCGATATTTTTTTCGGAAGTGAGCAGGATTTCGGACAGGTATATTATTCACTATAAGGGGCTTAGTTTAGGAGCTCATCATTTCGATTTCGAAATTGATGGTATCCTTTTTCAGGAGTATCAGAGCAAGGACATACTCAATGGTAATCTTATAGCAAGTGTTGATATGGTAAAACATAGCACAATGCTTGAACTTGAAATTACAGTTGAGGGTCAAGTTGAGGTTACTTGCGACCGATGCCTTGAACCCTTCTGGATAGATGTTGATTTCGAGGGAACTCTCATAGTTAGAATTGTTTCTGACGAACTAAGTACGGAGCTGGATGACGAGATGTGGGTCATAACCAACAATGAACACGAACTTAACCTTGCTCATTACCTTTACGAAAGCGTTTGCCTATCCATACCACTACAGCACTTTCATGGTGTGAATGGTTCAAACGCATCCGACTGCGACAAGGCAATGCTTAGCATGATTGCTGGAGAAGAAAAAAAGATAGATGCAAATGTAGAAAAGCTAGATATCGACCCACGTTGGGAATCGCTTAAGAACTTGAAAAGCAGCATGGAAGATGATAGCATTAAGTATAACTAGATAATAATTAAGAAAATGGCACATCCTAAGAGTAGAATTTCTAAGCAAAGAAAAAACAAGCGCAGAACACATTACAAGGCAGAATTACCAACACTTGGAACTTGTTCAAACTGTGGCGCAACAATTCAGTATCACCGTGTTTGCCCTGAGTGCGGCTACTATCGTGGTAAGCTTGCTATTGAGAAAGCAGCTAAGTCATAATTTTAGATCATTCAGGTTAATTAACTAACCCCAAAAGATTGGCTTATGAAAATTGGTGTTGATGCAATGGGTGGAGATTTTGCCCCAAAGGCAGTTGTTTCTGGAGCAATACTTGCCCAAAAACAGCTGCTACCTTCTGAAAGGATAGTTCTTTTTGGGGATGAAAAGCAAATAGCTGAACTTATCGCAATCGAGAACGCAAATCCAGAAGACTTCGATATCGTACACTGCACTGAGGTGATAGGGATGGGCGATGAACCAGCAAAATCTTTTGCAAAAAAGCCCGACTCAAGCATCTCGGTTGGTTTCAGGTGGCTTGCCGAAAAGAAAATTGACGGTTTTGCAAGCGCAGGAAACACTGGAGCCATGCTAGTGGGCACGATGTACACCATCAAATCGGTTTCTGGGCTAATCCGTCCAGCAATTGCCAGCTATGTTCCTGTATCCGAAGAGAAGTTTAACCTAATTCTCGATGTAGGCATAAACCCTGATTGCAGACCCGACGTTCTTTTACAGTACGGTGTACTTGGCTCAATCTTTGCCAAGCTGATTTTTGGGGTTGATAACCCGAGGGTTGGTTTACTTAATATTGGCGAGGAGGAGGAAAAGGGAAATCTTGTAACAAAGGCAACCTACGATTTGATGAAGAATGCTGCCGAAATTAATTTTGTTGGGAATATCGAAGGGAATGAACTTTTCTCCGACAAACGTGCCGATGTGGTTGTTTGCGATGGGTTTGTTGGGAATGTAATTCTAAAGGAGGCAGAAGCATTCTATCATCTGCTTCGTAAGAGAAATATTAACGATCCTTTCTTTGAAAGGTTTAACTTCGAGAATTACGGAGGAACACCAATCCTTGGCGTTAACGCACCAGTAATCATTGGGCATGGTGTTTCGAATGCAAAAGCAATCATGAACATGATTCTTCAAACAAAGACAGTTATTAGCTCAAATCTTTGCGGGAAAATTAAAGAAGCTTTCAACTAATGGGAAAAATAACAGCAGCTATTTCTGGTATAGCAGGCTATGTTCCCGAATACATTCTTACCAATCAGGAACTTAGTCAGATGGTTGATACCACCGATGAGTGGATAATGACTCGTATAGGTATAAAGGAGCGCAGAATTCTTAAAGGCAACGGAAAAGGAACTAGCGATATGGCAATGCACGCCGTGAATGATTTGCTCCGCAAAACAAATACACACCCCGATGAGGTTGATATGCTAATTTGCGGTGTGGTTACGCCAGACATGCAGTTCCCTGCTACAGCAAATATTATTAGCGACAAGTGTGGCATTACAAAGGCTTTCGGTTACGACATGAACGCTGGCTGCTCCAGCTTTTTGTACGCACTAGTTACTGGTTCTAAGTTTGTTGAGTCTGGAACACACAAGAAGGTTGTGATTGTTGGTGCCGATAAAATGTCGTCAATCACCGATTATACCGATCGTGCTACTTGTCCAATCTTTGGTGATGGTGCCGGTGCGGTTCTTCTTGAACCCAATACAGAAGGATTTGGTGTTGTGGATTCATTGATGCAGGTAGATGGCTCAGGCAGAAAGCACTTACACCAGGTTGCAGGAGGGTCAATGTATCCCGCTTCATTCGACACTGTAGCAAAACGCCAGCACTTTATCTATCAGGAGGGACAGCCAGTATTTAAAGCTGCCGTTTCCAACATGGCCGATACGGCTGTTGAAATGATGCGCAGAAATAGCATAACTCCTGAAAACCTTGCATGGCTTGTACCACATCAAGCAAACATGAGGATAATTGAAGCTACCGCAAAACGCATGGGTATCAAGAAGGAACAGGTGATGATTAATATTGAACGCTTCGGAAATACCACAAGCGCAACCATTCCCCTTTGTATTTGGGAGTGGGAGCCACAGCTCAGAAAAGGTGATAATATTATAATTGCTACTTTTGGTGCTGGTTTCACATGGGGCGCAAGCCTGGTAAAATGGGCTTACGATGGTAGTAAGGTTGCCCAATAGGGTTCATTATATAACAAATATTACAACACCTTCCAATTTTATTTAGGAAGGTGTTGTCTTTTATAAGGGTTTTGTAAATGTCCTCACGGTTTTTGCTTTTTAAATGGGTCGAAGAAGTATTTTAAACATACGCCCCCAATAAGCGATGGATGTCCTAGCTTGTCCCTATGTTCGTGCTTAATGGTTTCGTCTGGGTAAACATCGAACCGATGAAGGTTTGGGTAGTCCAAAGGAATAGAAACGCCCAAAAGCATACTTAATGTAAGCCTGTCGAAAGTGTAACCCCAAAAGATAGAAGGCTCCATAAAGCTTATCCAAAAATCATAGTAGTAGCTCTTAAACCCAGTAGCATAATACCACGAGTCGAAAAACTCAACATCTTTGTATTTGGCAATAGAAATACGGGTCGATAATCCAAATTCTTTTTGCGCTTTTACTTTCGAAAGATTAATTTGTCCGAAAAAACTATAATATGAAGCGTTTGTGTAATCTCTTTCTTCTGAGTGGCCTGAGAAGAACCAGCTATTACTTACCCTATTAATGCCAAATCCTGCAAGAGCTTCGAACGAAAAATTTTGCCTCACAAAGTATCCTACGCCACCATTAAAAACATAGTTCTGAGAGGTAATCATATATTTATCTCCAAAAATTATAGTTCTCCTCATCCTTGAGCTATAGTCTAATGTTCCTGTAGTAAAAAGGGCTAAATTATCGAGTACGGAGTACGAGACACCAAAGTTCAACCCTTTCCCATAACCAACTCTTGCTATAAGTTCATTTCCGCTTTTATGCGATAAAAAGAACTGTGGCTTTGGGATGTAGTAATTCTTTTGGGAGAAAGCTCCAGGTACTGATGCTACTAGAATTGACAGTATATAGGAATATCGCTTCATGCTTTTTCTTTTTAAAGTTTAAAATTTGCCTCTATTGCTTAATTACCGGGCGAGTTGTTTTAGAAACATTGAACCCAAACGAAATACCATAAAC
Source organism: uncultured Rikenellaceae bacterium (assembly GCA_964481075.1). Taxonomy (GTDB): domain Bacteria; phylum Bacteroidota; class Bacteroidia; order Bacteroidales; family Tenuifilaceae; genus MWFE01. Next base: position 61,163 of record CAYZSD010000001.1, read on the forward strand.
ATTTCCGTCTTTTCTGGGTGTAAAGTAAAGGTTAACTGGAATATTAAGGTACCCTGAAGTGAACGTTTTTCCAACGGCTACTATCATTCCAGAGGTCAGGGTCAGATCCCCATTGCTATCAATGGTTTGAACCAATTTGTAGTTTTCGAACCCTTCGGGGAGGTAATCGCTTCTATTCCAATTACCGTTGCTATCGTAGAATCCGTATGCCATTTTTGTAAGTCGAATTATTGGCCCAAGGCCAAACTCTACACCAATTTTATTAAATCTAAGCCCATTCATAACCATAAACGAGGGTGCAAACATCCCTGATTCAAGACCATTAAGTGCAAATACAAACTCAACAAGGGCCTGGAAGTAGCCAGCACTAAGATATTGAACTTCTCTTTGGTAACCAAACATCATCATTGCTGGATGCATGTTGTAACCCCCTTGCTCAATAGGTGCTCCGAGACGTCTTCCAAACTCTCCTCCTACGTATGCTGCTCCAATACGAGGACCACTAAGGTTAACGGTGGTTTTTGGGCTACTTATGGGTGTAGCGTAGTAAACAAGTAGCTCTTTCATCTTGGGGTCACTTTCAAAACCCAGTAGATTGTTGAGAGAGAGTTGAATCATAATCTGTATATCATCGAGTTGACTGATATACTCCATTACATCAGTTTTCTCAATTGCACCCGTTCGAACATCGATAAAACGGAGAACGACAATTACCTTGTAACCAAACTTCTCAATGCTTCCTGATATCATCTTCTCTGCTTCAAGGAGCTTGCCAACTCTAATCTGACATGCTTTTCCTAAACATGCACCCGGTTCAATTTGGTTGGATTTTAGGATATCGGAAACATCATATTTATCCAAAACCTCAAACTTGTTAAACTTTTCAAGCTCAAGATGCACCAAACTTGTCATGGCCTGATTGTCCCATGGAACACCTTTTGTGTCCATACTGATTACAGCAATCTTTGGTTTTGCTTGCCCAAAAACAGAAACGTAGCAAAGGACTAGAACTATAACCATAATTCCCATCCAGATTTTTTGTGTTGTTTTCATCGCTTTACCTTTTAAGTGATTTAAAATCTAAGGTTTAATCCAACCGAGAGGTTAACTTCATCAACTGGAAGGCTTTTGCCCGATCCATCAACAGATACCATTTGTAGTTGGACTTTTATATTTGGAGATCCAAACCTCACGGTTAGGTGAGGCTCAATGAGACGCCTATTGTTTAAACTGTAGAAGTACTCTTTAACACCATCATCCTCAGAAAAAATTGGAGAGGGCTTAACATTTGCATAGCTTATCGAGGCAAGTCGATAGCCAAGGGCAACTTCAAAGGATTTTACTCTGTATCCAATAGAAGATTGAAGAAAGGGTCGCTGAATAGAATAGGATACACTTTGTATATCGTTTACTGCAACATTGCCAGTGTACTGTCCATAGCCTATGTATGCGTCGAAAACGAAACAGCTATCGAATGACAATGTGGTAAAGTACCCCAAGCCCCCTTCAACAACTACTCCGTAACGTCTTGGGTTATATTTTTCAAACCCACTTGAAATTTTTCCTCTTTCATAGGCACTTCCTCCATCGAAATAGTTGAAATTGGCAATTGCACCAATGTTGTTAGTTATTGCGTAGCCACCATTCAACCCTAAAACCTTCGAGAATTCAGAAATGCCCATAAGTGCTGTAAGCGTTTCTTCTCCCTTCTCCTTAAAGAGAGGGGTAGTAGCACTACTAGGAATGTAGTAAACAGGGCCACAACTTTTTAGGAAAACTGTGAGAGGTAGAATAATGAAAAAAAGTCGTTTCATATTAAAGAGTTTTTGTTTTCAAATGTTTTCAAACTTAAGTCAAATGTAAGATGAAAACCTACCCGAATAAAAACGGTTTTTTGGGAAGCCCTAAACAGTTATTTTCATAATGAGCAAAAAATGACCTGTTGAATTTTTGCTCTTTCAGTCGTGTTGCATTTTTTGCAACAAGTCAGAAAAAAGTTGTATATTTCGCAAATAATGGGTGGACTGTTTATTGACTTACACAAAAAAATGTTATAAAGCATGCCGAATGTTGATGCAATAAGTTTGCAAACCCAGTTTTTACGGGGCATTGAGGATATAATCCCTGCTACTTCATCGTTAGTAATTGAGCTATCCGAACTACTTGAAATAAGCACCGATAGTGCCTATCGGCGCATGAGAGGAGAGACTTTATTAACTATCGATGAAATAATTTTGCTTTGTTCACACTTCCAGATTTCTTTCGATGCCTTCAGCAAAGTAAAAACAGGTATGGTAACTTTTGCTTATCTACCATTGGAGTCTAATGCCGAAAATTTTGCCAATTACTTAAATAATCTATTGAAGGAGATTACAGTAATTGCCAATGCAAAGGAGAGCAGCATTTCCTATCTTTGTCAAGATATTCCTGTCTTTCACCATTACAACTACCCCGATCTAGCTAACTTCAAGATATTTTATTGGATGCGGACCATTTTGAATCTTCCAGATTTAAACAGGGTTAAGTACGATGCCGATTTTCAGTTTCCCGAGCTACTTGAGGTGGGTAAGCATATCTATGAAGCGTATATAAAAACTCCTTCTATTGAAGTGTGGACTGAATCGACAGTGAAAAGCACGTTGAAGCAAATAAGTTTTTATTGGGAATCAGGAGTTTTTGAATCGAAGGAGGATGCCCTTAGGGTATGTGCTGCACTTAGCAAGGAAATCGACGATATTCAGCACATGGCTGAGGTTGGAAGTAAACGCACTGAAGATCAGGGTTTTAATGAAGAAGAAAACCCAGGCAGGGAGGAACAAAGACCAACAGAAAGTCTAAATTATAAGCTGTATATTAGTGACATAGAGCTTACAAATAACTGCGTTTTGGTTAATATTGGTGGTTCTCAAGCGGTGTACCTAAGCCACTTCTCATTCAGCACCATGTCAACACGAAGCGAAACATACTGCAAGAAGACAGAAGCTTGGTTGAATAATATCATAAAAAAATCGAGCTTAATTAGCAGCGTTTCTGAAAAACAGCGTTTTAAATTCTTCCAAAGAATTAATGAGAAAATTGATAACCTTATGAAAAACATCGCTGAAAACCAGTAGCGATTAATTAAGGTTGATAAAGATTTTTGAAACATATTTATTTTGTTGAACCTTTAGTGTGCGTGGGTGTTTCTTTATAGTGTTTTTTACTGTAATTTCTTGCAAATGAAAACTATCCAACTCACTTCACTTTTAATCTTTCTTGCCTGTAGCGCATTTTCGCAAGTTTCTGGTGTTGTTGCATCTGGTATTATTAAAGATAAAGCCAATAACCAACCGTTACCCTTCGTTAACATTCTTGTACAGAAAAGTGCTGATAATTCTTTTGTTACTGGAACTGTTTCTGATGAGAAGGGCTTTTTTGCGGTTTCAGGATTGAAACAGGGCGATTATTTTTTCATTTTTTCTTACATAGGATATGATGAGGAGAAATCATCGTTTCATGTGGGCAGATTGGCAACATTCCTCGATTTGGGCGTTATTTATCTAGAAGAGAATACCCATGAGTTGGAGGCTGTTTCAATAACTGGTTCCCGCATGGAGGTTTCCTCATTACTCGACAAAAAAACATTTATTATCGATGAAAACCTAAGCCAGCAAGGAGGATCTGTTTTACAATCGCTTCAAAATCTCCCTGGTATTACTGTTGATCGTGACGGAAAGGTTTTTCTTCGCGGGAGCGATAAGGTAACCATTCTTATTGATGGGAAGCAAACAGCATTAACGGGAATGGGGACTCAGTCGGGGCTCGATAATATTCCTGCATCTGCAATTGAAAGCATAGAAATTATAAACAACCCTTCGGCTAAACACGATGCAAGCGGAATGGCTGGCATTGTTAATATTGTGTTTCGAAAAAATCAGGATCATGGTTTCAACGGAAGAACTGGGTTAACTCTAGGCGTTGGAGGTTTAGCCGTAAAAAGAGACAACGTTCAAGGAATTCGGAGCCAATATCGGTACACACCAAAAATAAATCCTAGCCTTTCAATTAACTACAAAAAGAATAAGTACAATATTTTCCTTCAAGGCGATCTTCTTTACCATAAACAAATGATGAAGAATGAGTTTACACAAAGGTATTACACAGAAGGAGAGATAATTAACCAACAATTTCTCGAAAATAGGACGCAACCTATTTATAATATAAAAGGAGGTATTGATTGGAGTATTAATCCTAGCAACATGTTAACCTTTTCATCTTTGTTTAATTACAGGGAGTACACCGATTTAGGCGATATTCCCTACGATGATGGGAAAGGAGATAGACTAAGACTTTGGCAGTACTACGAGAATGAAATAAACCAGACTCTATTTGCTACTATTACCCATAAATTCAGTTTTACTCAGCCAGGACATAGTCTTACATCATCATTCAACTATTCCTTCCGAAGGAAGGACGAGGTTTTTTATTTTACTAACCATCTTTATAACCCATCCTTAGTTGGGACAGATACTACCATGCTTATTGCCGATGAGAATATCTTCGATTTAACAATCGATTATACTAAGCCCATGAAATTTGGGCGAATGGAGCTGGGTACAAAACAACGAGCCAGAATATTTCCAAACGATATTGTTTTTAAGCCAGGCATCAACTCAATTCTTGATTTATCGCTTTCTGGATCGGCGGAATACAGAGAGTGGCTTTCCGCAGTTTACGGAACAATAATATACGAGACAAAATCGCTTGAACTTGAGGCTGGTATTAGGTTTGAGTATGCAGATATTGATTACCTTGTTGATCCAAGTCATAGCGTTTACAGTAGTACTGGTTTTTACTATTTCAATCCCTTTCCAAACGTACGAGCATCATGGATAATGAGTGAAAATAGCAGACTATCAGTTTTTTACAACAGGAGGGTAGATCGACCTGAGGAGAAGGATTTAAGAACCTTCCCTACCTATGCTAGCCCTGAGATTCTTTCAATGGGCAATCCTACCCTTGAGCCTCAGTTCACCAACTCGTTTGAAATAGGATATCGACATTCTTGGGATGGGGGTTTCGTTTATGGTGCTACATACCATAGAATTACATCAAACCTTTTGACTAAAATAATAACCGAGGTGACTGGGAGCAATCGTTTGGCACAAATAAATCAAAATGCAGATAAAGGTTCTAATACAGGGGTTGAACTGGTAATCACTCAGAGTTTTGGAAAAAATCTAAAGCTTAACGCTAGTAGTAATGTCTATCGGAATGTAATAGGTGAGTTTTCAATCATTAATGCTTATCCCACCAAAGTGAGCTATTCGCAGCCAATGAAATCGACATATACAGGGAATGCAAAGATAAATCTTTCCCTTAAACTTCCACGGAAGTTTGATATACAATTAACAGGGTTATACCATGCCCCAGACATCATTCCTCAGGGTCGAATACTTGCCCGATATTCTGTGGATGCAGGACTTAAGAAAGATGTGATGAAGGGGAAGGGCGAATTCTTCCTCAATGCCAGCGATATCTTTAATACGCTGGTTGTTAGATACGAACTGGAAGGAAATGGATTCAGGGTAGTTTCTGATGATTTCTATGAAACCCAGGTGGTGAGAATTGGTTATCAACATAGGTTTTAATAAAAAAGGGAACTCTTTTATTAGGGCCCCCTTTTTTATTATATGTAGATTGTTAACTAGAGAATGTGATACGAAACGGCAACGCCAACCGTAACAACCGAAGCCATAACCATCAGTTTAATTAGGATGTTGAGGCTGGGACCAGATGTGTCCTTGAAAGGATCGCCTACTGTATCGCCAATAACGGTTGCTTTATGGGCGTCGGAACCTTTGCCACCAAAATGACCCTCTTCAACGTATTTTTTAGCATTATCCCAAGCTCCACCAGCATTAGCCATGAAGATTGCTAAAGCAAAACCGCTTGAAATTGTTCCAAGGAGAAGACCTGCAATTCCAGGGACACCAAAAACAAGACCAACTAAAACAGGAATAAGTAGGGCAATAAGAGAAGGTGTAAGCATTTCCCTTTGTGCTCCCTTTGTCGAAATTTCAACGCAACGTGCGTAATCGGGTTCGGCTTTTCCTTCCATTATGCCAGGAATGTCGCGGAACTGACGGCGAACCTCATCAACCATTTTTTGTGCAGCTCTACCTACTGCATTCATCGTCATGCCACTAAAGAGGAAAACGGCCATTACACCGATGAATACCCCAACAATAACCGTAGGATTCATCAAATGAATCTTATAATGTTGAACGAAGTCAATGAATTGAGCATCAATTGCAGGAGTATTATTGATTAATTCGTTGGGTTTATCAAGGAACTTAACAAACATCATTCTAATCTCTTCAAAATACGATGCAAGTAGGGCAAGTGCTGTAAGTGCCGCACTACCAATAGCAAAGCCTTTCCCTGTGGCAGCCGTTGTATTTCCAAGGGCATCGAGAGCATCAGTGCGTTTACGAACCTCAGGCCCGAGGTGACTCATTTCAGCATTTCCGCCTGCGTTGTCGGCAATTGGACCATAAGCATCGGTTGCCAGTGTGATACCAAGTGTTGAAAGCATTCCAACAGCGGCAATACCGATACCATAAAGCCCGAAGTTCAAGTTCACAGCATCAAAGTTGAACCCTGTGGCAAAACCAAACGCTAATGTAATTGCAACTACAATTATTCCAAGGGGAACAGCAGCAGAGATTAAGCCAGTTCCAACTCCACTAATGATTACTGTAGCTGGGCCAGTAGAACTCGATTCGGCAATTTTTTGGGTAGGACGATAAGCTGATGCTGTGAAGTACTCAGTTGACTGACCAATTCCAATCCCAGCAACCAATCCAACAATAATTGAGCCCCATATTCCCATCGGCAATCCTAGCATTTTTAGGATAAAGAAAGAAGCAATAACAATTAGTATAGCACTGATATTTACACCAAAACCCAAAGATTTCAATAGTTGCTTCTGTGTAGCTCCTTCCTTTGTACGAACAAGGAAAACACCTAAAATGGAGAGCATGGTTCCCACTGCGGCAATAAGCATTGGTGCTATTACAGCGTTATTCTGAAGAGGACTTTTAATGAATGCTGCTGCTCCAAGTAGTGCAGAAGCAAGAATTGAGGCCGCAAACGACTCGAATAGGTCAGCACCCATACCTGCAACATCACCAACATTGTCTCCTACATTATCAGCAATAGTTGCTGGGTTACGTGGGTCATCCTCAGGGATGTTGGCTTCAACCTTACCTACTAGGTCTGCTCCAACATCGGCTGCCTTGGTGTAAATTCCACCTCCAACACGAGCAAAAAGTGCTTGTGTAGAAGCACCCATACCGAAGGTTAGCATAACAGCTGTAATAGTCATGAGCTTGTATCCACCGTCCATTTCAGGGATGAAGTTGTTCAAAACAATAAACCAAATGGATATGTCAAGAAGGACAAGTCCTACAACCACCAGACCCATTACTGCCCCACTACGGAAAGCTAAACGAAGACCTGCGTTCAACGATTCTCTACAGGCGTTGGCAACTCTAGCAGAAGCGTAGGTGGCTGCTTTCATCCCAAAAAAACCAGCAAGGCCTGAAAAAGCACCCCCTGTGATGAACGCAAAAGGAACCCATGGGTTTTGAACTCCTAATCCATAGGCCAGAATTGAAAAGATTACTGTAATCACCAGGAAAACAACAATAACAATTTTATACTGCTGCCTAAGGTATGCTCCTGCGCCCTTGCGAACGTGAGCAGCAATTTTTTTCATTGTATCTGTCCCTTCATCTGCTTTCATCATCTGAGCAAAGAACCTCCAAGCGAAACCTAACGCTAAAAGGGAGGAAACAGGGACTAACCAAAACAACGGGTTTCCAATCATTTTTTTTAGTATTAAAGTTTAATTAAACAATTTATATTTTGCCGCCGAAATTAGGTGTGTTACAGAACAATCACAAATTTTTTTGTGATTTTTTTCGAATTTCTTACTTTTTGTCATAATAATACATTGTTTTTCAAATGCTACCTGATTCAACAACCCCCCAATACCGATTGATTAAATAATCCACTATCTTTGACCAAAAAAAAGAAATGCAATCTCACAACTGGAAAGAGAAGTTAAACTTTGTTTACTCAACTAACCCTGATTTCAAGGAAGAACCAGAGGTTCAACCTGTTTGTGAAAAAGTTGCGCCAAGCAAGCAGCACTTAAGGGTTGGTTTAGAAAGAAAGGGTAGAGGAGGCAAGGTAGTGACAATCATATCGGGTTTTATAGGTAGTATTGATGACTTTAAGGAACTTGCAAAAACTATTAAAACCAAATGTGGTGTTGGCGGTACTTTTAAGGATGATGTGATTATTATTCAAGGCGATTTTCGAGATAAAATTGTAACGATATTGCAAGCTACTGGGTATAATGCTAAGAAATCGGGAGGATAATGTAATGATGAGAATACTAAATGTTTTAACAATGAAGTTGTTTTTCTATCTTGTTTTTTACTGCTTAGTTTTTTTAAGGTCGGCATTTGCTGGTGATACCATCCGGGTTATGCAGTACAACTTGCTATACTACGACAAAAATGTGTATGGATGCAATTCAACGAACAACAACGTTGACTATAAAGATGGTTACCTTAGGGATATTACCGGTAACTATAAACCCGATGTTTTCACGGTAAACGAGATGAATGGGAGCCTTACTAGTGTTCAAAGGATTTTAAACAATGTGTTTAATATAAATGGTGTTGATTACTATAAAAGAGCAAATTATACGGGAGAATATATTGTAAATATGCTTTACTATAATTCTACGAAATTAGAGTTAAAATCCCAAACCTATATACTAACATCACCAAGGCTAACCGATGTATATACCCTATACCTTAAGGACGAAAACCTTGCAAAAGGCGATACTACCTTTCTAACCTTTATTGTTACTCACCTTAAAGCAGGCTCCACCTCTTCAGATGCGAGTAGCAGATACCAAGCTGCTCAGCAGATTATGGCTTTCATAAACAACAGAAGCCTTTCAGGCAATATATTTCTGATGGGTGATTTTAATGTTTACCGTGGAAGTGAATTGGCTTTTCAAACTTTTCTTACCCCAACTACAACTGGTGTTCGCTTTTTCGACCCTGTCGATGCTATCGGAGAGTGGCAGGATAACCCACTATTCAGTAATTACCACACACAATCCACACATATTTCAAGTAGCTGTCATTCGGGGGGAGGGATGGACGATCGATTCGATTTCATTTTGACAACGTCTAATGTTCTTGAGGGAACTAACGGGGTAAGATATGTCGATGGAAGCTATTGGGCCTTTGGTCAGGATGGAAACAGGTTAAATGGGTCTTTGGTTGACCCCCCAAACTATTCTCTTCCAAGCAATATTATTTACGCTTTGTACAACATGTCCGATCATCTTCCTGTTGTATTAAAACTTGTTCCAACAAGTACATCTTCAACAGGAAGGTTCATTAACAATCGCTTGTCGTTTATGGTTAAGAATCCGGTAACCGATGTAATTTCATACTGGAAAGATGGGGGAAGCCCCGAACTATTAACAGTAAGAATATTGAATATTTTAGGAACAGTTGTTTACGAGGAAACAAAAGAAGTAGTGCCAGGAAAGACATATAGTATTTTAAGTGATAATTTAAATCAAGGAATATACATATTTGTGGCTCAAAACGATAAGTATAAATTTGTGAAACGTCTGGTTAAGCAGTAAGCAATGCCTAGGCTAACTCTTCTTTGGTTTTTATTATCATTAACCTTCCACGCAACTGGACAGTATTTTATTGGGGGACAGGAACCTGCACGCACAAAATGGCTTGAGAAGGAAACGGAGTTTGGCCGAATTATCTATTCCAAAGAGGCAGACTCGGCTTCAAATCAGTTTATTGGTTACATGAGATATGCATGGAGAACTGTACCAAGTTCTCTAAACCATTTCCCAAAGCCCATTCCAATCGTTGTTCATACTAGCAGCATTTTATCGAACGGCTTTGTATCATGGGCGCCAAAAAGGATGGAAGTGATAACCACTCCTTCACCCGATCAATCACCAGAACCTGCAATGCTAACCCTTGCAATTCATGAAACAAGACATGTTGTTCAGGTTGATCGATTAAACAAGGGCATTTTTAAAGTTGGTAGTTTCTTAATTGGAGAACAAGCCATAGCACCGGCCGCTGCTATGGTTCCTCTCTGGTTCTTTGAAGGTGATGCAATTTATTCTGAAACAGAACTTTCAAATAGTGGAAGGGGTCGAGAAGCGTCTTTTTATCAGTACTATAGAACTCATTTGCTGTCGAATGGAGGCAATAGGTTTCCTTACGATAAGTGGCTTTTGGGTTCCTATAAGGACATTATTCCTAACCATTATAACTTTGGATATTTGATGGTTGGTTATGGATACCTAAAGTATGGGTCTAAATTATGGAACAATTCTCTTGATTACGTTTCATATAAGCCATACTCTGTTATTCCATTCTTTTTTAGCATGCTAAAGGACACAGGATTAAATAGGAAAAAGTATCATGCTAACTCCATGGTTTTTTTAGATTCTCTTTGGAAAGGTTGGGTTAAAGATGAGAATTATATGAATAATCATCAGCTTATACCTTCTAAAGGCAAGACATATACTACTTACCGATTCCCTTTTCTTATTAACGACTCAACCCTAATAGCATTAAAATCTTCGCAGTCAAAACCAACGGCATTAATTAAAATAAACATTAATTCAGGACATGAAGTTGTTTTACATTATCCCGGCAGTATCATTGGAAAGCTTTCATATAATAATGGGATGATTTTGTGGGCAGAACATCGACCTCATTCAAGATGGGAGTATTTGAATTATTCTGAGGTATGGATCTACAACATTGCTAAGGAACAAGCAAAAAGAATAACATCAAAAGCAAAATTGGTTAATCCAATTGGGTCAAGCAATGGTTCAATTATTGCAGTTGAGTACAATTCAAATGGCAAAGCTTCGATAGTTGAGTTTTCATTTGACAATAAAAGATTGAATACCATTCTGTTTCCTTTTACCGTTGAACCAAAAGAAGTTTTTTTTGGCAACGATTCACTGCTATTTGTAAGAGCATCATCGCCCGATGGAACGATGATTCTTCGATACAACTCTTTTGAAACAAAACCTGATACTGTATTTGGTCCATTTTATAGAAACATATATAACATATCCTATTTTGAAGGAGCATTTTACTTCAACATCTCACATGCAGGGAAGGAGGAGTTGGCTTTTCATAGAATTGAATCGAATCAAACACTCCTATTTCAAACTTCAAGATATGGTTTAAGACAACCTTATATATACGAAGAAAATCAAATTATTATATCTGAATGGAGCGAAAAGGGATTATATCCTGTGATTGCTATGAAGCAAGTCGAAACAGAACCATTAAACTTATCTTCTCCCACTTATGGCCTTTTTGGCGAAGGAAAAACAAACGGTTCGAGAGTTGATTTGGATGATTTGAGTTCATCAAATTCACGAGAGCACAGTACAGTGAAAAATCTGTTCTACTTTCATAGTTGGGCTCCTGCTTATTACGATCCATATCAGATCATGGGCGGAGATTTTGAGGTTTTCCCAGGCCTTACACTCCTGTCGCAGAATTTAACTAGCACTCTTATTTCTAGATTTGGCTATTCTTACAATGAGACTCATGGTGGGCATGCCTATTTGCATTGGATGGGATGGTATCCAATAATAACATTTGGTGCCGATGTAGGTCATTTTAAACCTTCTGTTATTGGAGGTCCATTCACTGGTGTGAGGAATGAACCGAACGTTGAAACAACAATTAACATACAATTCCCTGTAGAACTCTCGGAAGGAAACAAGCTAATCCAATTATCACCTACTGTTAGTTATTCATTTTATAACACATGGGTTTATAGCTATCAAATCAATAACTATTTAAGCGGGTTTGATGCCCTTGAGTTTGGCCTGTCGTTTTATCGGATTAGTAGAAGAGCAGTGAGGGATATTCGCCCGACAAAAGGATTTTATGTTTACACGGGTCTTACTTCATCGCCTTATGTTAGTAGCATTTTAGGAGAATCCTGGTTCTCCTCAGGAACAGTGTATTTTCCAGGCATACTTACTAACCATAGCCTTCTTTTACAGTGTCAATACGAAAAGCAGTGGGTTAAAGACTATGCAAGAAACTCAAGGCTCATGTTCCCTAAAGGTTACAGTCGGGTTAAGATAGAAAAGGGTTTTTCCGGGAGCATTAATTATGCTTTTCCAATTGCATATCCCGACTTACCAATCAGTTTTTTGGCCTATTTCAAAAGATTTTTTGCAAATATTTTTTACGATTTATCTTATTTTTATACTCATATAACTAATGATCAGGGCTTGGTAGAAAGAGCCACAATAACTCCAAGTTCAATGGGGGTGGAGTTATATTCGAATATCAACTTTCTTAGAACTCCTTTCGATTTTAACCTTGGATTTAGGGCGAGCTATCAGGTTGATAGCAGAACATATATGTATGAGTTTCTATACACTTTTAACCCAGGAAGCCTTTTTGGGTTTTCGAGAACGCCTTACTCAAGAAGAATGAACTAAAAGATTAATTAATTCAATTAAATATCAGTAAAATAACACATTATAAATGGAACTAATTATTCAAAAGAAATCTCTAAGAAGCATTGTTAAGCAATCGAAAAAGAATTTGTCGGATGCGAATCGTGAAAAGTCATCATTTGAAGTCTTTTCAAAAGTTGAGAAATTACCCCAATTTCTTGATTCAAATGTGGTTCTAGCCTATTGGTCGCTACCCGATGAGATTTGTACTCACAGTTTTATTGAGAAATGGTATAAGAAGAAAACAATACTGCTTCCTGTTGTGCAAGGTGACGACCTTGTGCTGAAGCAGTTTTCAGGAATTGATAGAATGGTGGTGGGTAGTTCTTATGGAATTCTCGAACCTCAAACTGAAATAGTTGCTGATAAGGAAAACATTGATTTTGCAATTGTTCCTGGTATTGCATTCGATTATTTGGGCAACAGGCTTGGTAGGGGAAGGGGTTACTACGATAGGCTTCTTGTAGGCACAAAAATATTTAAAGTTGGGGTGGGGTATAGTTTTCAACTTTTTTCATCTGTTCCCGTAGAAGAATACGATATACCAATGGATTATGTAATTTGTTGTTAAAAACTTAAGGATATGGTTAGATATTTAATTTCTTTCGTGATTGCAGTTGCAATTAGTTTATATGCACTTGCTCAACCTCCGAGTGGTTACTATGCCACAACTCAAGGAAAAACGGGTGAAGAGCTTATGATAGCACTCTACAACATAATCAAAAACCATGAATCGCTTAGCTATTCTGCACTTTGGCAGGCGTTCTATTACACCGATAGAAAACCGAATGGGTACGTTTGGGATATGTACTCCGATGTTCCAAACGGTACACCTCCATACCAATATAGCTTTTTCTCCGATCAATGCGGTAACTATAGCAATGAAGGTGATTGTTACAACAGAGAACATTCATTACCAGCCAGTTGGTTTAATGATGGGTCGCCAATGTACACCGACTTATTCCACCTTTACCCAACCGATGGTTATGTCAATAACAGAAGAAGCAATTACCCATTTGGCAGAGTAGGAAACGCAACATGGACCTCACTAAATGGAGGGAAACTAGGACAAAGTAATTACCCTGGATATAGTGGAACTGTTTTCGAACCTATAGATGAGTACAAAGGCGACTTTGCCCGAACCTACTTCTATATGGTAACACGTTACTATAATGTTGTTCAAAATTGGAGTAGCGCAATGCTTTCAAACACCCAATTCCCCGCTTTCTCCGAATGGGCGCTCAACTTACTACTCGAATGGCACCAGAATGATCCAGTAAGCCAAAAGGAGGTAGATAGGAATAATACTGTTTATTCTGATTATCAAGGAAATCGCAATCCTTTTATCGATAGACCTGAGTTTGCGACTCTTATCTGGGTGGGTGATGTTGAACCCGTTACAATAAATAGTACTCCTTTAACAGAGGTCTATGAGTTAGAACAATATTCATACACAATAACTGCCAGCGGTGAAACAGGTTCAAGCATATCAATTTCTTGTACACAAAAGCCTTCCTGGATGAGCTTCGAACAAGCAGGGAATGGGATTGCGCAGCTTATTGGTACACCCCAACACGATGATGTTGGCTCACATGCTGTTTCCATTACTGCCACCGATGGGATTACCTCTGACACGCAAGATTTTATTGTAACGGTTCTTTCACTTGAAGTGCCGGTTGAGTTCATTTCAACTCCTGTTTACGTTATACATGCCTATCACGAGTATTTATACAATGTAGTGGTTCAAGGTGGAGAAAATGCTGAGATTCAAATAAGTTGCATTGAAAAGCCTAACTGGCTTAATTTCAATCAAACTGATAATGGGACAGCTCTTCTTTGGGGTACACCAACTTCTTCGGATGTAGGGTTTCACTTTTTGCTTCTTGAGGCAACCGATGGTGTTACTTCTGCACAGCAAGCTTTTGATATTGAAGTTTTACCTCTTACCATTCTCTTTTCCTCTACTCCTGATGTAATAGCAAAAATTGATGAAGAGTATGAATACTTGGTGATTGCCGAAGTGCAGGAAAACTCTACATTGACACCAAGCATTACTTGCAATCAAAAGCCAAAATGGATGTCTATATCACAAGTAGGTGATGGGGCCGCATTGCTTAAAGGGACACCTTCAATTGATGATATAGGAACATATCCCATTGAACTAACAGCAAATCTGGGGGATTTTTCTAATACTCAGCTGTTTTTTCTGTATGTAGTTGAGCAGGATTCGGGAATGATTTTTACTGAGAGATTTGAGAATATCCCTGAGAGCAGTTCCACCTATTCTACTCGAAGCTGGACTGGCGATTATGGTTTTGAGTGGACAGCATCCTCGGCCCGAACCGATGAATTTATTGTTAATAGAGCAATATGCTTGGAGGATGCCGATGAACCATTCCTTGTTTCTCAAACACTTCCAGGCGGAATTTCCTGGCTATCCTTTGCCTGTCAGCAAAAATCTTCGGGTAGCGGAGGTACTATCTCCCTATATGTTAACGATATTCTTTTTGGTGAAGTAGTTAACGTAAGCCCATCATTACAGCTAATTGATGTTTTTGATATCAATATTGAGGATGATTTTATTATTAAGCTTGTTAGCAACGGGTTTACAGAAATTGCAATCGATAATCTTACGTGGCAGTCGTTCTCGAAAATTGATGCTCCAATAGTAGAAAGCGTTTCATATCAACCAACAATCCTTTGGGGGGGTGATGAGGTCACTGTAAGCTGTGAGGTAATTGCCGACAATCAACTTGCCTCAGTTACAATTCATTGGGGTATAGAACACAACCTCTTGGAGAATACTGTGCTAATGCTGGGAGAAACATCACAGTATATTGGATCATTCACTATTCCAGACGAGGCTCAACAGTTACTGTTTTTCATCAGGGCGATTGATAGTTATGGTTTAATTGGAGTATCAGATATTGTTAACATAGAAATAAATATAAATAATTCTCCGGTTATACAGTATGTCGATTTTTACCCAATTAATCCAAGCCCTGATGATATTGTCATGGTGCGGGCTCAGGTTGTTGACCCCGATGGTGATGCGTTGCAGGTTTTTGTCAAATGGGGCAACGAGCAAGGGGAGCTTGTAAATAACATTGTTTTGGAGTCAATTTCAGGGTACTTTCAAGGAGCAATTCCAGAAAACCTGGCAGAATCGACAGTTTTTTTTCAGGTTTATGCTACCGACCCCCGAGGAGCAGAGGGTTTTTCGTTGATATACTCTTATACTGTCACAGGGACGAATTATGTGAGTAAACCTGAAATGCCAAAAATATCAGTTTTTCCAAATCCAACTAGGGGTATAGTGGAACTATTTGTCGATACCCTTGAGCCAATAAATATTGAACTACAAAATATTTATGGGGTAATGATTAAATCTTTTCAAAGAAGTAGCCACAATAGCAAACAAATTTTATTTGATGTAAGTGGTATGCAGAAAGGTGTTTATCTCCTTAGGGTTAAAGGTAAATCTTTTGATGAGATAGTAAGACTGGTTGTTATATAGAATAACCCAACTAGCTTATTTTGTTTTTAGCAACCGGCAACCATCAGGTAACACACTAATATAAAGGCGAATAATTCCTTTGTGTGGAAGTATTTCTTCAATTAACTCAGGCCACTCAATCAAACAAATTCCCTTGGTGTTAAAGAAATACTCTTCATAACCAAAATCGTAAACCTCCTCCAGTTTCTGTATTCTATAGAAGTCGAAATGGAAAACAGTTTCTCCGCTTGAGGTTGAATACTCGTTTATTAGAGCGAAGGTTGGGCTCACCACTATATCGATAACCCCCAAATGTTTGCATAGTGTTTTAATAATCGTAGTCTTCCCAGCACCCATTTCACCATAAAAACAAATAATTCTTGCAGACTCAAGAAAAGGTTTGATAAAAAGGGCTGCTTCGTCAAGATCGTCAATTGATTTAAGAACTAGTTCATTCATAGGTCTATGCGGGCTTAAGTTCGATGTAGGGAATAATCATCTCTTCTATGGAAACCCCGCCATGCTGGAACGTATCACGGTAGTACTTAACGTAGTAGTTGTAGTTATTAGGATAAGCAAGAAAGTCGTTACCAAGCGCAAAGATGTATGAGGAGCTAACATTTGCCTTGGGCAGATGTGCCTCCTCTGGGTTACGAATCTGAAAAACCTCTTTTGGATTATAGTTTAGATTTTTCCCAAGTTTATACCTTAGGTTTGTCGAAGTAGCTTTGTCGCCCACAACCTTAACCGGGTTTTTAACCCTAATTGTGCCGTGGTCGGTTGTAATAATAACCCTTACGTTAGCCGTTGAAGCCTCCTTAAGCAAAGTGAATAGTTCGGAGTGTTTAAACCAGCTTCGAGTTAGAGATATGTAAGCAGCTTCATCGGAGGCAAGCTGTCTCATCATTTCCATCTCGGTTCGGGCATGGGATATTACATCGATAAAGTTGTAAACAAGAACTGTAAGATTATTCTTCGCAACCTCCTTAATATTCGATTTAAGTGGCGAGCCAGATTTAATGGTGCTGGTCTTCTCGTAGTAGAGCTTATAGTTTTTCCCAAGTTTCTGTAGCTGTCGTTGGAGGAGTTCTTCCTCGTAAAGATTCTTACCTGTATCCTCTTCGTCGAAGACCCAAAGGTCGGGGTAAAAACGCTGGATTTCCAGTGGCATCAAGCCTGAGAATAATGCATTCCTTGCATACTGTGTGGCGGTTGGTAAAATGCTTGAATAGAGGATTTCTTTTTCAACCCTCCAGTATGGGGCAATTAGGTTTTGAAGAGCCTTCCATTGGTCGTACCTAAAGTTATCGAGAAGGATGAAGATAACGTTCTGCCCACTATCAACCAAAGGAAAAACGAGGTTTCGCATCACATTATGCGACATTAGAGGTTTCTCGCTTGACCCTGACGAAAACAAAGAGGTGTAATTGTTCTTAATGAACTTCCCGAACTCGTTATTGGCTTCAGCCATTTGCATTGAAAAAACCTCGCCAATGCTCCCATCGGATGATTCAGATATATCAATGCTCCACTGCGTCAACTTTTTGTATATGTCAACCCAGTCGTTAAACGTTCTTGCGAAAGCAATTTGTTGACCAATTTTTCCAAACGCTTGCTGGTAGTCAGAGGTTGTTTTTTCGCTAATTAACTCTCTGTTATGAACGTGTTTTTTTATTGAAAGAAGAATCTGCTTAGGGTTGACTGGTTTAATCAGGTAATCATCTATCTTAGCACCAACAGCTTGATCCATAATGTTTTCTTCCTCACTTTTTGTAACCATAACAACAGGTAGAGAGGGGTGGGTTTCTTTTATTTTTGTAAGAGTTTCAAGCCCTGAAAGCCCGGGCATGTTTTCGTCAAGAAAAACCAGGTCGAAGTCATGCTTGTTGGCCATATCGATTGCATCTTCACCATTGGTTGAAGTCAACACCTGATACTCTTTCTGTTCCAGAAACATAATATGCGAGCGTAGTAGGTCGATTTCATCATCAACCCAAAGAATTTTTACCTTCATAATATTTGGTATCTATTTATAGTTTAATCGGAAGAAGTTAAGATAATCAACAACCGATTTATCCTTTAACAGGATTTCGAAGTTCGATTCGCTAATGACAACAAGGGTGTAGTCGGTTTCAGGCAAGCTCCCCATCAGCCCTTGCTCAGCACTTGCTTTTCGGAAGTATTCCATAGCTGTATCCTTGTCCTTAAGAGGATCAACGGAGATGATGTTTAGATGCTGGCTTAGCTCTTTACTTGCCACGTTGAGGTTAAGGTTTATATAGTATTCAACGTTAAACGATACGATGTTGAATCGTAGCTGGTTAAGGGGTGCTGTTTTGGGGACTATAGCAAGGAATAAATGTTTCCCTTCAGGTTGTTTGTAGATTACTGAAGGTTTAACAAGTGTAGCAGAGTCAGGTCTTTCGGTGGTTTCAACAAGTTGTCCGGTAGCAAGCTGCAATTCCCTTTTGTCGAGAAAGGCGATAATCTCTTTGGCACTTTTTGCCACCTCCGATTTTGGGAAGAGATCCACAACCCTGCTTAATTCATCCTTGTATCTTCTGATTTCTCCCGATTTACCAAGTCCTTGTGCGTAAATAAAGAGAAACAAAGGTTCAAAATCACTGCCAGGATAACGTTCAAGTCCAGTTTGAGCCATTCGGCTTGCTTCAATGAAATTTCCATTCGAGTACAGATTAAGCACTTGCTGGTAGAAAGTGGTTTGTTCTTGCTCTTTCTGCCTCATTTCCTCAATGTAATTTGGATTGCTGAGCATCTGAGCGTAAGGGCTTGAAGGGAAATTAGCAATAATTGCCTGTTTGTAACGTTCAGCATCGGCTGGTTTGTTGGTGAATCGGGCAATTTGGTATAGATTATATAACGATTGAAGAGAATAGGTTTCTTGTGGGAACCTTGCAACAAGCCTTTCGTAAGCATTAATTGCCTCGGGGTAATCCTTAAGGAGTGTTTCGTAAACCTCTCCCACCCGGAACATTGCCTCCACAATTCGCTTATTTGAGATGGCAACCAGCGAATCGGTGAGTGGTAGATCCTGTAGGTAGAACTCCCTGCTCTTGTTATCCAGAATCTTCTTAGGTTCGCCCGAATCGTCGGTTTCCTGATTCGATGAAGCGAGGCTTTCATCGATAACTATCCTTTTGTTTACCCTTCGCCAGTTATCCTCAAGTTTTCGTCTTCCCCATTTCATGTTAAACTCCGACAAACCAAAACTCAGTGATGATTGATTGTAGAAGTACCAACCACCTCCTTCCTGTGTTTGCGAGGTTCTTCCTCTCTGTGTTTGCTGAAACTGGGAGAACCTGTCACGACCTTCTTGCAGTTCCCTCTTCTCCCGATCCTCGTCTTCCTTTGCTTTCTTGATGAGTTCTGCAATAATTGCATCCCTCTCTCGGGGCGACATTGCCGCGATTCGGAGTAAGCTGTCTTCATTCTGAATGACATTCAGGTTTTCAACCAACCTGTTTAGGTTCAGGGTTTTTATTTCAAGCTCTTTGTATCACGGAAAACTTGCGTCAAGGGCATTGTAGGCACTATCGTAGTATGCTTGATTTATGGTATAGTTTGGCCTTGCAAAGTAGTAGTCGGCAAGAATAAGATATGATAACCCTTTTTGGTTGTCATTGTTAACGCTGGAAACGGCCGAAAGCTTGAAGTACTCAATTGCAGCATCCATGTTACCATCCGATTGCTCAATATTTCCCAAAGTATAGTAAATTTGATCGAGGTATTCTAGGTTTTTTTCGTCCTTTGCCATTTTAAGAAGTTGTCTTTTCATGTCAGAGCCCCTTTTGCTTCCAGCATTGTTCGATGCAATATTTACTCTTGCGTTGAAACTCATGTCGTAGCTGCTGCTCATCCTAATGACTTTACGATATAGAGCATTTGATTCGGCAAGTTTACCCTCTTTCTGCTTAAGCTGAGCCATAAGGAAAGTATAGCGGATTCTGTGGTCTTTGTCAGGTGCAGTTTGTAGGGCCTTTTCTAGGTGTTTTGTGGTCAACTGATAGTTTTCCTGCCTAAAGTATAGGTCGGCCCACGACGACTCAAGAAGGTGAACAAAATGCTTGCTCTTTGGATAACGACGGTTGTTGCTTATAGTGCGAAGGCGATCTTCGGCCGAAAGTAAGTCGTTTTTAATAATGTCAATTCTTGCAAGCCAAATGTTTGCTTCGTGCCACATGGGCGTTTCAGGAAACTGAGTTAGAATATACTCAAAGGTCATTGATGCTTCGTCAAGAGCACCCTTCCATACTCTGGCTTTTCCAATTAGAAGCCAAGCTTTTCGAGCCCACTTAATGAATTCGTTCTGGTTGTAAAACTTACGTTCTCTTGTTGTTTGTGTTCCACTTTTCCTTTCAGGTTTTATTGTAATGGAGTGCTTCCGAATAAGGTCAGTGCATTTCAGAATGGCTCTGTCCATGTCACCTCCAACCATGCTGGCAACCTGTGGACTTCCAGCAAGCGAAACAGGAATAGGTATGGTATAGTTGTAACTGTAATTCTTAGAAGCACGTTTGGTTGCAATAGTATAACTTTCGTTTGCATTGAAGTAATAGTTATACTTTGCAGTAACATTATGGTATGCCCTCGAGGCAGGCGTATTCTTTTTTGTAGAACAGCCTACAACAGTAAAAAAGATAGCTAATAAAAAAATGATTTTTATGCTAATAATACGAATGGACATAATGAAGAAAGCCTTAACTTTAAGTTTTCAAACGACCAAAAATCGTTTAATTCAAATAATTCAACAATATAGAAACTAAAATGCTTAAAGGTTATTATTTAACCCAAAGAAAAAAGCAAGTTTGTTATTTAGATTGGCTGCAATATTAGCTAAAAAAACAGAATTCTTTTAGTTTCACCAATAACCAAAAATGAATTTGTTTAGCAATCAACATTTTCTATTATTTTTCGTTTACCTAGTAAAATTATTTCATCATGAGTAATGTTAAGATACATATTGACTGGCAAAGGGAAATGATGTTTAAAACCGAACTGGATGGTCATACCCTTGTTCTTGATGCTTCACCCGAAGTTGGTGGGAGTAACAATGGACCTAGACCCAAACCCTTAATGCTTGTAGCATTGGCAGGATGTACGGGAATGGATGTGGTTTCAATCCTGAAGAAGATGAGGGTCGATTATGAGGGGCTAAGGATTTGGGTTGAAGCCGAACTTACCGAGGAACATCCAAAGTTCTACTCTACCATGAAGGTAATTTATGAGTTTAAGGGTAAAGACCTTCCTTACGAAAAGCTTGAGAAGGCCGTTAAAATGTCTGAGGAGAAGTACTGCGGGGTTAGTGCCCTTTACAGGAAAGCTATTCCGGTTGAAGCTGAAATAAGAATAGTTGACTAGAAAGAAATTTTTTGTAACCTTTTTCGTTTTAAAGTGTCAAACTGATTGTTAAGAAAACTAGGGTGAAACACTTTAAACCAATAGTAATTATTGTTAAGGTTGCAAGGGAAAGCCTAACCTTCGCCTATCAAGCCATAACTGTTAACAAAATGCGAACGTTCCTGTCCCTGCTGGGGATAACAATAGGAATATTTGCAATAATATCAGTTTTTTCAATTCTTGATGCCCTTGAAAGGAATGTGAGGGAGAGCTTACAATCGTTGGGCGATAATGTTGTTTATGTTCAAAAATGGCCATGGTCGATGGGGGGAGAATATCCCTGGTGGAAGTACATGAACCGTCCACAACCCTCACTAAACGATCTTGAGGAGATACGTTCAAGGAGTCAGTTTGCCACAGCAAGTTGCTTCGTTGCACAGTTTCAATCGCTTATTCGATTCGGAAGGAATTCTTCACCTAACAACACGGTGCTTGCCACTACAACACAATACGAGGACATCCGGTCGTTCGACATAGAATATGGTCGATATTTTTCAAACTTTGAGGTACATTCTGGTAGAAGCGTTACGGTAATTGGGAGCGATTTGGCAGGGGATCTTTTTCAAGGGCTAAATCCTATTGGACAGCAAATTCGTATAGGTGGATATAAAGCAGAAGTTATTGGTGTGCTTAAAAAGGAAGGGAAATCGGCTTTGGGCGATGAGAGCCATGACAAAATTGCTATTGTTCCGGTGGGATTCGCAAAAATGCTTGTTGACCTTAGGAGGGTGGGACCCTGGATAATGGTTAAGGCGGCAGATGGTTTTTCTACTGACGACCTTAACGATGAGCTTAGAGGCATACTCCGTTCGTTTAGAAGATTGAAACCCATTGAAGACGACGACTTTGCCCTAAACCAAATTAGTTTTCTAAAGCAAGGCCTTGACAATATCTTTCGGATGATTGACCTTGCAGGATGGATAATTGGTGGATTCTCAATCCTAGTAGGTGGATTTGGAATTGCAAACATCATGTTCGTCTCTGTAAAGGAGCGAACAAATATTATTGGAATACAGAAAGCACTTGGAGCAAAGAACATCTTTATCCTGATGCAGTTTCTCTACGAGTCGGTTTTACTTTCGATTATGGGTGGAGTTATCGGGTTGCTCGTGATTTTTATCGGCACCATACTCATATCTAACTTTACGGAATTCAGCCTATCACTAACACTTGGGAATGTCATTCTTGGCCTAACAATATCTGCTACAATAGGAGTAATCTCGGGGTTTGCACCAGCATGGACAGCCTCCAGACTCAATCCGGTTGAAGCAATTAATACTAAGGCTTAAGGTATTGGCTCGCCACAAAGTTTGTTAAATCAACAAATTGATCAACCGACAGCTGCTCGGGTCTTTTGTCGAGTAGGGGGTGAGACTCCTTGATTTCAGAAAAAACAGCTTTAATAGAGTTCCTTAAAGTCTTCCGACGTTGATTAAAACCTGCTTTCACAACTTTTACAAAAAGTTCTTCGTTACAATTCAGCGATTTGGTTTTGTTCCGGGTGAGCCTAATCACAGCCGATTTAACCTTGGGTGGAGGTGTGAAAACACCCTCGCTTACAGTAAAAAGGTATTTTATATCGTAGAACGACTGAAGTAGCACGCTGAGAATGCCATAGGTTTTTGAGCCTGGTGGTTCACAGATACGTTGCGCAACCTCGCGTTGAACCATTCCTACAACTTCTGTAACTAAGTTTCTGTTGTCTAGTACCTTAAAGAATATTTGCGAGGAGATGTTGTAAGGGAAGTTACCAATAATTGCAATTTTTCCAGTGGTAATGCTTGGTAAGGAGAAGTTTAGAAAATCCTCGTTAATTAACCGTTTTTCAATTACAGGATAATGAGAATTGAGGTAATCAATAGATTCATTATCAATCTCAATTAGAAAAAGTTTTTCGTTAAAACGTTCTAAAAGAAAAGTAGTAAGTACTCCCATCCCAGGGCCAACCTCAAGAATTACATCGGAATCGGAGGCATCAAGGCTATGCACTATTTTTTGAGCAATGGATTTTTCGTTGAGAAAATGCTGCCCTAAACTTTTTTTTGGTTTAACTTTTTGCTTCATGTTTTTGATACCACCGGAAAACTAGGTGTTCTTTACGTGTATTGTTCTTTGAGGGAAGGGTATTTCAATGCCCTCTTGGTCGAAGCGTTGCTTTATTGTTTTAAACATATCGAACCTGAGCGCAAACCCATCATTTGGATTTGCAGTCCAAATCCATGCTCTAATCATAACAGCCGAATCGGCAAGGTTCACTACTCTAACCTTTACTTTTGGCAAGTTTTGCTGTATATCGTTTTCTGTCCGATTGTCGATGCAAAGGGGATGCTTTTCTGCTTCAGCTTGTAATATTTCGAGTGCTTTGTCAACATTGGCCGAATAGGATATTCCAACCTCAAACCTAACGCAAACCTTATCCTCACCTATATTGAGGTTTTCGATAATCTGCGAATTCATAATGGCATTTGGAATTACTATCCTGTTGTTATCGAAGTCCTTAATGGTTGTGTGTCTGAGGTTAATGTCTTCAACAGCACCAGTAAATCTTGAATCAATTTTTACTAGGTCGCCAACCCTGAAGGGTTTGAACATTACAATGAAAATTCCTCCAACTATGTTTGACAGAGCCTGTTGCGAAGCAAATGCAACGATGGCTGTGATAATTCCTGCCCCTGCAAAAATTGGGAGGCCAATTTTACGAAGTTCAGGTATAAGCTGAAAAACAATTACAACACCAAGTCCAATTATTGCTGCGCTGACTGTGTTTTTCAGGAAAGTGTATCGAGTTGGGTCAACCTTAAGAATAGTTGAAGCCTTGTGAATGCTTCGGTTCATGATCATCCTGAAAACTTTAATCAGGATAAAGCAAACCAATGTCGTTGAAGTAATTATGATTGGATATATAATTACCTTGTTTTCAAGAAGTTTAACAGACCATTCCATCTTAAAAAATATTAAAAAGTAAATCGTAGTTGTAATCTTACATCGCTCCTAGTATCTCCTTCAATTTTATCTAATCCAGAGCCTAGGTATTTTGTGTCGGTAAAGAATGTTTGAGCAACCCTAAACCAAAGGTCTAAGTTCTTTCCAATGGAATACTTCGCTAGAAAGTAGGCTCTTGTCCCTCGCGAATAGAAAGCAGGTATCGAGAAGTAATAAAGGACGTCATTCTCGTATGCATAGATTCTTGCATTCCAGCTATCGGTTTCGAATATGGCATATCGGGCGGTGAGAACAAGTGGGATACGATTGGGACGATACGAAACGTCCTGGTAAACAATTAAACCTTTTTCGGTAGATTTTTGCTCTTCATCGTACCACGAAAATTCTATTCGCGAACGTAGCTGTATGTTTCGAGTTGGATTGTAGGAGAGATGAAAACGAAGGGCTTGATTAGAATAAGGAAGCACCCAGCGTACTTGTGCTGAGTCAACGGCTTGATTCTTCTCCTTCTGCTTGAAGCGATAACGTATTTGGAAACTAATTCTTGAGCGGGGGCTGTACGTTGCTTGAAGCAGATAATCTCTTCCCCTTGAAGGGGCGTTAATACCGAATTTCAACCACGATGATTGAAAGAAGTCAACATAACCACCAAGATGCCAGTGCCTAATAGGCAATAAGTCGAAACCAGTAAGTATGCCACTTTCATTTGCTGGTCTTGAGCCATCGGCAATTGCATTAGTGTAATAGGTGCTGTAATCTTTCTGATAGTTACGCCCAAATACCGAAAGTTTTAACAAAGGATGTACCCTAAAAAGGCCTCCTGCAACGGCTCCGCTACCATACCCTAATGTTGTGGCAACCTCGCCAAAAAGCATGTGGTTCCCCAACCCGTATTGCAAGTCGAAGCCAACATTTGTTCTGTTGTTGAGGGGTGGCTCAAAGTAGCGGTATGGCTGGCTCGATGGCTCCATCATACCCTCCAAGTTGACCAGCGAAACGGTTGTTCCTCCCCTTAAGTTTTTCCAGCCAAAGCTTACATTCCCACCGGCAACCATTTCACCTATAGTTTTCTTGCTTCTTATTTCATTGGGTGTACGATGAAGACCACTTGTTGGTCGGGATGTGAAAATTACTTCGCCATCAACTAAGGAGTCAACAACGTTTGCATCAATCTTTTTGTATGAGCCAAATGCGGTTATATCGAATATTCCCAGCCTTACAGTAGCACCTGCTCCACGCAGGAATTCATTTTCGTTAGTTGAGCTGAATCTGTTAAGTCCCTTTGCTCGTTTTCTAACTGACATTGGGTCGGGCGATTTACCAAACGAGGCGCTAGACCAAAGTGTAAGCCCCTGACCAAATTCGGCGTTAAAATCGCCCACAACTAATGTTTTAAGGATTCCTAAATTGCTCACCTGAAGGTGAAGCGAATAATGGTCGAAGCCATAAGGGTTTGAACCCTTAAAGAACTCCTCTCCAGGGTCTTTCTCTCCTACAAAACCGAGCTGTAGTCCGCTTCGAGTTCTGTATGAATACCTTGTGTATAAACCCATTTTGTTTCCAGCATATCTGGTTGCATCAGGCTTATCGGGAGGTGGAGGCAGATAACCTTCTTGTGTTTCAATTAGCGACCTTGCCCTTACGAAAAGGTCATGCTTCCCATACTTAAAATAAGGGAAAGTTTTAGATTTATCGGTTGGCTCAGCAACTATTACGAAAGGAGTAAGTCTTGAAATATCTACAAAATCAAACCCAATAACAAGTTGTAACTCATATATAGTTAGCATCTTGCCGTTTTGCTTGATGTAATCGAGAAGTGAGGTTATTTGAAAATCTGTCAGAAATATTAGCCTACCTAGCTCTTCACTTGAAGTGCTGTTAAGGTTTATGGGGTTTTCGCTAAGAAAGATAAGGTCGTCCGTAAGAGCATCCAAATCAATGGCATCATCTTCGCTTGACGCTACAATGTCCTCAAGAATGTCGGCAATAATACTCTGAGGATCTACCTGATGTATTTGTCCCTTAGTGTTGTAGAATGAGAGAAAGGGAATTAGCAGGACAAGCAGAATCTTTCGAAGCGTCATGGCTCAATAGTTTCTGGTTTTTTTCTTTGTCCAAATAGATACGAAAGCGAGAAATGTGGTGTATAGCCTAAGTACTCATGCCTTGTGAAGGCAAAATCAATATGTAAGCCAGCCATTTGGTAACCCATGCCGAAGCTGAGCAGGCTTGGTTCAGTGGCTGTTCCAATTCGTAAAGCTAAACTTTTTAAAGCTATAAATTCTAGTCCTGCCTTGAAAGTTGCTTTTGCATCTATGTTTTTCTCAGCACCAGAAGTAAGTAACACATTCTCTCCCATTCTAAAAGCAATACCTAGGTTTAGAATTGTTGGAATTCTTTCATCGTTGTGTATCTTACTGCGAGTTGGGTTGAGTATATGGGCTCCAACAGTAAGATTGGACGAAGGCGTATATATCAACCCACCTTCAGTAGAAAAGGCCGAAGTACTTCCATATTCTCCACCAATAAAAACATGATGGAAATTCATTTGAACGCCTGCATAAAGCGATGGTGCTAACTGCATTCCATAGGCTAAGCCAAACTTTGATTGGTTAAACTGGCTGAATCCCATGCGTTTAATAGCCAATCCAAATGTTCCCTTCCATACAGGTTGAAGAAATCCGACCCCGCTAAAGTTTAGTTCAGGTGTAATAAAGCGGTTTTCGTGATGAACCCCAACCCAGGTATGTTTCTGAAATCCTAAACTGGCTTGGTTGTAGAAAAGTGACCAACTATCATCAAGGGCTACTGCCGAATAACCTAATGATATGGCTCTGCTTCCGGGCTGCTCCTCAGGAAGACCAGCCCTGCAAAAAGAAGGGAATAGTAATGTAACAAACACAAAAACTATTAAGAGTCTTTGTGATGAAAGAATTGATTTAAAGTGTTTTATGCAATTCATTTTCCGTTTGTTCTGTACTCAAATTGAACCTTTGCTAGTTCAGCATTTGCCGAAACAACTTTCATGGCTAGGTCTGCCTTAAACGAAACTAATCGGTCAAAAACCTCCTTTTCACCTGTTCCAATTATTTGTGCAGCAAGTATCCCAGCGTTCCTAGCACCGTTGAGAGCGACTGTTGCAACAGGAATTCCTGCTGGCATTTGGAGGATTGAAAGGATTGAGTCCCATCCGTCGATTGAGATGGAAGCTTTTATGGGAACGCCAATAACAGGCAGTGGGGTAAAGGCTGCTATTACACCGGGTAAATGCGCAGCACCACCAGCACCTGCAATTATTACCTTAACCCCTCGAGAGTGTGCATTTCGTGCAAAATCGGCCACAAGATCAGGGGTGCGGTGTGCCGAAAGAGCGTTAACTTCAAATGGAATCTTGATGTCGTTTAAGAATTTACAAGCCTCCTCCATAATGGGCATGTCCGATGCGCTGCCCATAAAAAGACTAACCTTTGGATTCATTTTTAATAGAATTTTTATGTTTTTTTTCAGCGGTTAAAGTAGCATTTTTTACGGATACAGCTATTAAAAGAAGGTAAGATTTTAATAGGTTTAACAAAACAATAGCTTTAAAAGCTAAACTTAAACCTTATAAAAAGCATATTCATGTTCTCGTTTTGATTATTAAAACTTGCTGAAAACCTTTGACCCACAACTGATACTTCAAGGTTTTCGCCAGCTGAGTATGAAAAGGATGGCATGATAAAACTTCCGTAACTAAGCGAAGGAAAGAGCATGGCAGCAAGGGACACATTCACTAAAGGATGGATTGGATAAGATAATTGGGCAAACCAAGTGAACTTGCTAAACGAAATGGTTTTTACAGAAGGGGGTAAAAAGTATAGATTACTAAAGTTGCTAAGGCTTATACTACTGAAGTAACCATTGTAAATTGTCTCAATATTCAGGAACATTGAGTTTTTGAATAGATAGTTGAAACCAATAGTTGCGATGAGAACACCTAAAGAATCGCTAGGGTTTTTCTGAGGATGAAAGTAGGTTGCCTCTCCATTAAAACCTATACTTTTAATACTACCAGCCCAACCAAACCCCACTGCAAAGTCGCTTGTATCGAGTATTCCTGTAAGGGCTTGAAAATCGTATCCAGCAGCGTTGAAACGATATAAGCCAGCAGCAGTAACATAATTGTTCTTATCGATTTTTATTGCCCCTTCAAGGGCAGAAGTGTAGCTGGGAAAGTATTGAATACGAAGCGCATCGCTTCCGGGACGTTCCTCGTAGTCGAAATCGAAGAATGAGAATGAATTAAAGATATCGTTTGGATTCCAAGCGAACGATTGACCCCAATTAATTCTTTGCCTTCCTGCTGTTATTGTTAAATTTTTTGAGTTAAATTCAGCGTAAAGCCTATCGATGTTTGTTATCAGCACCGATGAACTATTCGAATAAACACTTTGGGTTAGAAAGTCAAGGAAACCATCGTCTTTGCTAATCATTTTGCTATATCCAGGGATAAGTTTAATATAGTCACCATAGATTATGCGATTGCGCATATCGGTGACAAAAGTTAGGTTTTCATTGAAGTACCACCTGAAATTAAGTCTGTTATGTATAAGGTTGTCAATAAGCCAAGGGGAGTCAATCTTGTCGAAGCTGACAGTATTCATGTATTTTAAATAACCATTCAGGCAGTAGCTTTCAAGTTTATCTTCCTGTGCTTGAATGCCACTTGGTATTAATGCAAAAACAGCTAATGCGAGTAATATTCTGATTAACATGTAATTATCAAATTAAAAAGGTTCTGATTATTAACCAGTAGTAGGCTTTCAGCTTTTTCTTACATCGGATATTACTTTTCCATCCTCAACTGTAATTACCCTTCGCGCCTTGTTTACAACGCGCTGGTCGTGAGTTGAGAAGATGAACGTTACGTTTTCCTCTTTGTTAAGGGTCTCCATTATATCGAGCAGGGTCTCTGTCGATTTTGAATCGAGGTTGGCTGTGGGTTCATCGGCAAGAATAAATTTTGGCTTCGAGGCTAATGCTCTTGCAACTGCTACCCTTTGCTGCTGTCCTCCTGACATCTTCGATGGCCGGCTGTTTGCCCTATCGCCTAATCCCACAGCAGTAAGTAGTTCCATGGCTCTTTCATCGCGAAGGCTTCTCTTTTTCCCTTGAAGCTCCATGATAAATTCAACATTCTCCTTGGCTGTTAGAACAGGAATGAGGTTATAAGCCTGAAAAACAAAGCCAATATTTCTCAATCGGAAATCGATTAGCTGTGAGGCTTTTAGCGTTCCAATATTTGTGCCATCGATAATAATTTCACCTTCGGTAATCGAATCCAAACCTCCAATAAGGTTAAGCAGGGTAGTCTTTCCGCTTCCCGAAGGGCCAACAATAGCTGCAAACTCACCCTGATCGAAGGAAATGGACACGCCATCAACAGCGGTAACTTTCACTTCGGAGTCGTTGTATATTTTAGTTACGTTTTTTATCTCAAGAATTTTCATTTTCTGTTATGTTTATGTTTAACAACTATTTACATATCTATTCGGATAGCTTCCGATGGATTCAGTCGAACAGCTTTTCTTGCGGGATATATTGCAGAAAAGAGTGCTGTAACTATCACAAGAATTGCAACAACAACTATTGTGTCGAAGCCAATTGTTGGAAACACCACTGAATCAAAGCCAACAGCATTAAGACCTTCGGCCCATAAACTCAGGTCAATACCTGTTCGAGAAGTAATTGCAACTAGAAGAATAGCTAACAAAATACCACATATTCCACCTGTTAACGAAAGGAAAATGGTTTCAAGTACAATCATGCTGAAAACTCTAACCTTATTCATCCCCACAGCCATAAGCATTCCAATTTCTTTTACTCTTTCAAGTATGGCCATAAGCATAGTGTTTACTATTCCAAAACCTAGTGCAAGTAAAATGATGCTCACAAAGATGTACATCATAAGGTTCATGTTTTCGTTCATAAGTTTCATCTCAGGAACAAGTTGCGTCCATGTTAGAGTTTGTAGGGTAGGGTATAGCGAACTAAGTTTACTGGCGAAAGAATCCTCTTCCCCATGATTCTTCAATAGTACAGCAACTTCGTGGGCTGCATCATCGTCAATTTTAATGAGCTTCTTTAAGTCTTCACCTTTTACGAAAGCCTTCATCTCATCGTAGGCCGTGTTTGCGGTTCGGTAAATTCCAACCACTCTAAATGCTCCCCCTGAAAGCGTTCCGTCCATTTCGGTGAGTGTTATCACAACCTTCGACCTAACCTTGACCTTAAGCTTTTGGGCAAGCTTTTCGCCAATAACAATGGGGTTTGTTCTTACCCCATCAAAGTATGCACCATCAACAATTTTTTCGTGAAGGTTTGTAACAAGCATTTCATTTTCTGGGTCAACACCAACGAGTTGAATGCCAGCCCCTGTTTCTGCCGAAGCAATCATGCAGGTTGCAATTACTCTAGTTGATGCAGCCTTCACTGCTGGGTCGCTTTTTATTTCGTAAAGAAGGTGGCTAACGTTAGGTATGTAATCGTGCACCTCCATTGTTTCTAAGTACTGCATGTGATGAACTTGCAGATGCGACATCTCAGTGTTGATAACTGATTCAACCTTTTGATTTACCCAGCCCAGCATGAAGGCAATGGTATAAACGCCAGCAAAGACTCCTAGAGTGATGGCTGTGATTATTACCAGGCTACGAGTTTTATTTCGCCAAACATTTCGCCAAGAAACGAACCAAATCATACCGTGATTTTTTTATGTTTTTAAATTATTAATGCCCCCTTAGAGCCTTTGAAACAACCATGTTTTTAACCTTCATTATTGGGTAAAACGAAATTATCATCGTCATGCAGAACACGGTTAGGGCTTGAATAAGAAATACCTCTGGAGAAGTACCAAAGAACAGATATGGTTCGAAACCATACTGTAAGTATGCTTCAGCCATTTCCGAAGGAAGCTCAATGGGGTTTCCAACGAAAATTAGTACAACAGGGATGCTTGCAATAAAACCAGCAACTACTCCAACCAATCCTATTAGTAGGGTTTCAAAAAACAGAATAGTTGCCAGCTTATACTTTTGCATACCAACAGCAATCATAACAGCCAGTTCTCTTCGTCGCTCAGCAATCATCATGATTATTGTTCCAAATATTCCAAAACCTATAACAATGTACAGAATCCCTAGCATCACCACGCTACCTGCCATGTCGCTCTCAATGAATTGAACAATTTCAGGGTTAAGCTCTTTCCAACTTAATACAGCTAAAGAACCATTGGTGAAAGAGCTAAGTTTATCCTGTACTTTAGGAACATCGGTGTAGCTGTTCATCATAATCATAAGTGATGTTACCATCCCTTCTGCCGAGAAAAGTTCCTGAGCTAGAGAAATATCCATAAAAACGCCCAGATTGTTCATCTGTGGAGTGCTGAAGGTAAGAATCCCCCTTATGGGATACATGCCCGCTGCTGTAACCCCCCTATACCCTTGGCTAATTATAATTATTGTGTCGTTTACGTTAAGATTCAAGTGCTTAGCAATGTTAAAGGAGACAAGAACTCCCTTGTCGTTCTTTTCCAGAAAAGAACCCAGGCTAATCCAATTTTGAAGGTTGGAGGTTTGCCTATCCTTCTCTGGTTCAAAGCCAACCACAGCACCCCCTCTGGTGTTTGGTCCTGAAGAGATTAGCGCAAACGATTCGATTCTTTTTGCAACAGTAGTAATCTGCTCAACTTTTTCGAGATGAACAACGAGTTCATCGGAGGGTGTAAAGGAATTGTTGATGGATTTGTTCTCTTGGTAATCAGGGTGTTGTATTCTAATATACCCTGAAGTGAGTTTCACCATCATATCAATCATGTTGGAGTAGGTTCCATCTTGGAAAGAATTCATAATGGTTGACAGGAGAACCCCGAAAAAAATGCTTGCAATTGTAATAAGCGTTCGGCGTTTATTCCTCCATAAGTTTCTCCAAGCTATTGTTAAGTATTTCATAGTTTTTATATTTTTTGTCAACTATTTTGATACCGAATAATTCTATCTCACATTCTTCATGTTTTGTTGGGAGAAGAAGCTATCCTCAATATTTATGTTGAATTTTATTGTTTTAACTAGCACAACGGTTTTTTGATTCTTCTTCTCGGCAGGGAAAGTTTCAATACGAGTGGGGATTTTTCTACCATCCATCTCCTTTACGTCGTGAGCCAGCTCGGTCTTTACAAGAAAACCATCCTCATCGAAATACTCCGATTTCATTTGGATATACTCATTCTTAGCTATCCATTTCACAATTTTACCCCAAACAACTGCGGCTTCCTCTTTGGGAATTAATTCTATCTTCCAGCAATCCCAACCCTCAAGGCTCTCCGAGCCTATTATACTATGCGAAAAGTCAACCACTATCGATGACTCCTTGAGTATGTCGTCGTTGGTGTAGTCGGAGCCCATCCAACCATCAGACATCATTGAGGGGGGGAGTTTAACCATTCGTCCTATGCTTGGCATCCAGTTCCACATTTCGGTGCCTCGCTTCAGAAACGATTGCCCTTTCTCTTTTGCAGGAGCAGTAATGAGTGTTAGGCCGTAATCGCGTCCTTTGGTCCAATTCTTGAACTCAATTGTTCTTTCCCAAGTTGGTCGAACAATGGTCATGCTCATTTGGCTTTCGCTCGACTTTTCTCCATTCCATTTTTCATCGGCTTTTTTAATGATTTCCGTAGCATTTTGTGCAACAGTTGCTATTGGAAGAAGGAAGAACCCGAAAGCAACAATTCTTAGTTTTTCTTTCATTTTTTTATTGTTTTAAAGGTACAACTTAACAATTTTTTCTTCTATGGTATCCAAGGGGAAGTTTTGGGGATCCAAGACATAGTTCATAAAAACCCCATCCATTAGTGAGCCAAAGAAACGAGCCTCAGTTAAAGGGTCAGAAGCGTTTTGTCTTATGAAGAATTGCTCAATCATGGTTAGGTAGTAGCTCAAGGTTTGTTGAAGTTCCTCCTCGAAGAGGGTTATTACATGGGGTTGATACATAACCATAAAGTACAACTTCCAGTAAGTGGTGTGCTCGCGCACAAGCTTGAACGATTGACGGATGAAGTGAATTAGCTCCTCGTGGGTAAGAATTCCATCGCGGTTTGGGTCGAACGAATCGGCCAGAAAATTAATCCCAGAAAAGATTATCTCCTTTAATAGAACTTCCTTGCTCTCGAAGTAGTTATACATCAACCCCTTGGAAACACCTGCCTTACGAGCAATATCGCTTATTGAAGTTGGATGATAGCCCTCATTTGCAAAAAGTTCGAGAGCTGAATCCATGATTTTCTGTCTCGTTACTTCTCGTATCTTAAGGAATTTTTCCTGTGTTCGTGGAGACATGCCTTCAATGATTAAAAATTTATACAATTTTGTTAAATGAAAAAAACGATGACTGAACGGTCGGTCAAAGATAAAATAAAAGAAAGTGAAATGCAAATATTTTTGAGTTTTTTTTTGGTGAATGTAGTTTGCTGTGTAATTATTTAACATATAGGTGAGTACGAAAAGAAGAATAGCGATAGAGAAATACAATTCTTCTAAAACAAAAATAACTAAGAAAAATAGTTGTATAACTAATAAATATAGTTATATTTGCAACATGAAAGAATTAACCAAAGCAGAAGAGCAAGTGATGGAGTATCTGTGGAAGCTAAAGAAAGCTTTTGTTAGAGATATTCTTGATGAGTTCCCAGAGCCTAAGCCAGCATACACAACAGTCTCAACTATTGTCCGAATACTGGAGAAAAAAGGAATAGTAGGATATACTGCGTATGGAAAAAACCATCAGTACCACCCGTTGGTTAGTAAAAAGGAGTATGCCAGGCAAAGTTTCCGTTATGTACTTAGAAAGCATTTCAACAGTTCTTTACATCGTTTTGCATCGTTTTTTACTGGTGATAAGGATGTTAGTTTAAGCGAACTGGAAGAAATGAAACTTCTAATTGAGAAAGAGATAGAGAAACGCAAAGAGAATATTAATGATGGAATTACCTGATCTTTTACGCTACATTTTAAAATCTACAGTATTTTTTACGGTACTGTATTTATTTTATCTTGTTCTTTTAAAGAAAGTAAGATCTTTTGGATTGGGTAGAGTTTTTTTGCTGTTTCTCATCGGATTCTCAATGATATTCCCAGCAATATCAATTACCCGACTGAAAGAGATTGAATTATTACAGCCACCTCAGGTTGGGACTGCCCAAATGGATGCACAGTTTCTTAGCAGTACGGATGTTTTTAGCCCTTCTGAAAACCTTATTAACACCTCTACGTCGTTTAATTTTTTGTTGATTCTTTATGTTTTGGTTTGCTCTTTTCTTCTGCTCAGGTTGCTTGTTTCATTGGTGAATCTTTCAATTGAGATAGACAAGCAGTCTCGAATTGATTTTATCAATGGACGAAAGGTTTTTATTACGCAACACTGGAGACATTCCTTCACTTTCTTTGGAAAAGTGGTGGTTAGTTCTAATGACTTACTCCTTCGTAATAGGGAAATGCTTGTTGATCATGAGATTGCTCATGCAAGGGAGATGCATTCTTTCGATATTTTACTTGCAGAACTCTTTCAGATAATTCATTGGTTCAACCCCTTAGCATACTTACTGAAGCCGAGTATCATTGAAAACCATGAGTTTATAGCCGACAGGTATGCTATTCGAAAGAATAACAATACAACAGCTTACCAACGGCTTATTCTTGATTGTGTTTCAAGTGATCTTTCACCAAGATTTTCAAGTTCTTTTAGTGCAAAACTTTTAAAAAAACGAATTGCTATGATTACAACAGTTAAACATCCAAGGCCAAGCATCGTAAGATATGTTTACTTAATACCAGTCATTGCTTTGCTTTTTATGCTTATGTCTTTCCACACTGAAGTGAGATATATTTATTCTGAAAAATCATTGCTCGAAACAAACAATAAAGATATTAATGATGATTTATTCAAAGGTGTTGAAGAAATCAACAGTATTGATGAAAATCACGGTTTTGGAGTGAGGGAATTGCCCCTAAATCATTTAAACAAAAGCATTGAATACACAAATGATGATTATATATCATTTAAGGAGACTACTCCTGTTCTTGAAAAGATAAAACCTTTGCAAAGCAAAAAATTCTTGGTTTCAGTTGAGGAAAAACAGAAAAAGGTTGTTGAGGTTCAGGTGGAAGACCTTCTTTCGAAGCTAAAGAGGGTTGGAAGTGACTACACCTTTCTAAAGGATTTCTATGGCTCATCAACCAGAGAGGTGAGATATTCAATAATTCTCAAGAAGGGACTTACCTATCGCTTTTACTTGGTTGCTAATGAAAATGGTTTGATTAATCAGGAAGTCATATTGTATCATAAGGAAAAGAATAGTGAGGCAAAGGTGGTTGAGCCAAAAAGTATTGGAAAAACGAAGGAATACAGCTTTTGGGAGTATTTAATTGACAAAACAGATGCTTACCACCTTTATATCCCTGAGTTTTCTAACGAAAATGATTTTCTGGTTGGACTATACTTGAAAGGAAATTCAAGTAACGAAACTATACAGGATAAAAGAATGAAGCCTGCTAGTTCCTCAAATGATAGTATTTATTTAGTGTGCGATGAACTACCTGATTTTAAGCACGAAGGTTACAATGATGTTAGGGATTATATTCAAAGAAATATAATT
>CAYZSD010000002.1:0-78755 GCA_964481075.1 uncultured Rikenellaceae bacterium
AAATAGTCGTTAATGTTGAATTTACATTTAAAAGGTGCTTCAAACTTCTTGTCAAGCAATTTTACCTTTGCTTTTTCCCCTCTATTGCTTGTTAGTTGGGTATAAATTATGGACAACTTGTCATCAATATAGTTAACAACCTCAAGGTTTGTATCTTTATGTAAAAAATCAAAAAAATTTTGATATGCTCTGTTTTCGTCACTTGAGCCACCTTCTGGAATAGTCTTGGGCCAGTTTTTAAACCAGGTCTTAACTATTTCGTCATCAATAATTGTAGTAACCATTTTAGTTAGACGATTGTATTTTTAGTAGGTCTATTGTTAGCTTCACAGACTCATCAAAAAAGCCTGTTCCAAAATTATTTTTCAGCATACCATCATCCCTGATTTCTATTCTCTTAACCTGCTCTTCTCCCTCTGGCACCTCATTTGGATGGTAGAAGTAGTATATTGCAGTATCTTCTGGTTTTATTTCATTCTTTGCTGTTAGGTACTGAAGTTTTCTAATCAAGTACTCGCTGTGGGTCTCAATAATAAACTGTATATGAAACTTCTTGGCAGCATCCACAAACATATCGGCCAATTTCGATTGGAGTTTTGGGTGTAGGTTGGTTTCGGGCTCTTCGATTATTAGGATACTGCTACTGTATCCAACGTCAAAGTCCCAATGCTCATAAGGTCTTCTATTATTCCTTGCTATTACAGCAATCTTTATTAATATCGGCAAAAACTGTGTAACTCCGTAGCCTTTGTCAGCTAAAGAAATGTTGTCAATTGAAATTGAAGAACCTACACCTTCAATAATCAAAGATTTAAATTTATCGCCAATATCAAATTCCCCAATCCAATAGTTAATGAATTTATTTTCAAGGGCATCTTCCTTAAACCCAATATTTAAAAACTCCTTAAGTAATTCATTAAATTCAGTACCTTGAGTATTGTATGTATAAACTCTTTGTGTGTTTGCTCTATTAGACTCAAGGAAATTAATCTCTGATAATGTCCTTATGGTTTTCTTTATCGAAGAATCAAAACCATCTAATATGAATTTATTAAAAAAGAAGGAGTTTGACTTTTTATACTTTTCCTTATTCAAATCATTATATATCTCCAATAAGACAACAATGCCATAACCTTCTTCACTCTGAAATTTGATCAATAAATTATATAATTTATTGACTAATGTTGGTCGTGATGAAACAAATTTATCAACAATAAGTTCTATTTTATAAAAAGTATAAAAATTTTCAATTTGTATTGATATAGCAACTTCTCTAATAAAAACTTCAAAGCCTTTGCTTAGCAACCTATATATAGCGTATTCTTTATCGTATTTTTGTTTAAAATAATTTTCATACAAATATAATTCA
Source organism: uncultured Rikenellaceae bacterium (assembly GCA_964481075.1). GTDB lineage: Bacteria > Bacteroidota > Bacteroidia > Bacteroidales > Tenuifilaceae > MWFE01. The sequence continues at coordinate 1,370 of CAYZSD010000002.1, forward strand.
TCTTTAATAAACAAACTAATCAACTCACTATCATCATTTAATTCAATTTCTGATTTAAAATAATCAAAAATCTTTGTTTTGTAGTAATCGAACTTTTTGTTTAGTTGCTCAGCTAAAAAATCTCTTTTTAATAGTTTTTGTTTTCCCTTTAAAAACTCTTCTAACTTATATTTATGAAGTTCAATATATTCATCTGTTAACAGACTATAAATACTCTCTATGTCTGTATTCTCAATGAACAAAGGGTAAACACTAAGGGGCTTGTCTGGCATAAACTCTTCATATTCTTTAATCTTTATTAATTCATTAAAATAAAAACAATCCCAAATAATATTCTCAGAACAGAATCTGCTATTGTACCCCTTGTCTAATACTGCATCCCCCCACTCATCAAATTCATCATCTAGTTGCTGATATTCCTTTTGTTCTTCTTCACTTAAATACTTTTTATAATAACCCGTTGATTTAGTTTCAAGTGTCCCTCCGTTCTTATAGAATAGTTCATCTGCTTTACATCGTAACTCCCTATTTCTTTTTTCTCTATATTCATATCTAGTATAAATTTTTGTTAAGAAATTCACTCTCTCATTTATTCTTTCTCTAAAAAATGAAAAATCCATCCAATAGTTCCATTCATTAAAATCTAGTAAATATTTAAAAGAAATAACCAACAAATCATCCTTGTCCTTAAACACCTCTAGTGAAATTAAACTCCCGTTCTTCATTTGATTTTCTGAATCCAACTCATAGGTTAGCTCAATAAAAAATTTATCCGGTAGGTACTCAAAACTAAAAGGGAGTCTAAACTTAATTGTATTCTTTTCAGATTGATTATTTAGGCATGTGCTGAAATTGGCTAATTTATGATTACCGCTCGTGAAATCTATTGCTTCAAGATTAAAGTTTTTTTCTGAAAACTTTTCAAAATTATCTTTAAGTAGCATTAATGCTTTATTTACAGAACTCTTCCCAGAACTATTTGTCCCAGTAAAAACCGTAATTGGGGCAAACTCCAAATTGGTCATCTCCTTAAACACCCTAAAATTTTCTAACCCAAAGCTCGCTAAATGTGCCATAACCTTCTATTTGATAATTAAACGCTAAACCTATTTGCTGCAAAAATTTTCACTAAGTTAGCAAAAATTCAAAAAAACTTGGAATTTGTGTGATATACCTATCTGGTATTCCAACCTATAGCATGTTTGTTTCTTTGGCAAAGCAACCACACGTCCGTGCAGCCTATCTGCACAGAAATAATTTTTGTGAAAAAACATTGAAACTCTAAGGTAAGTGTAAGGTTTAGTAGTTGATAACTATCCCGTGGCGGATGATCTCGTCAACAACTGGGTTGCTCCTTTCGAAATCGTCAACCATAAATGGATGTGGCTCAATCCTTAGGTCTATCTTTCGGCGGAGCTTCATCATGTCAATCTGGGTATCAATGATATCAACAACATTATTGATAACTATGGCAATGTCAATATCGCTTTCCTCGTGGTGGGTGCCCTTTGCGTAGGAGCCAAACACAATTGCTTGCGCAACATTATACTTATTGCTAATCGACCTTACATATTCCTGTGCTATCCTTAAAGCCTCTCCTTTATCCATTGCCGTAACGTTATTAAATAAGGTAGTAAGTTGGCAATCTAAAACAGGGCAAAAACATTTAATGAATTATGGTGCAATTTACATATTTCATTTTAGTTTTTACAATCGTTACCCTGTGCCCCAAAAACTTTTTGCACCTTTTGATTCGTTTCCGCTCAATTCGCCCCATAGTTGTAGTGGTAGAACTTAATCTTGAGGTTCATAATCTTATTCAGGAACTCATCGTGCGAGAGGAGCAGTGAGCTGTTCTCGCGCTCGCGGATGAACTGCTGCATGGCGCCACTGTTGGGGTCAAGGGCAACAACATACACAATGCACTTCTCGGTGCCCTGGTTCCATACCGATTTGTTGATAAAACCAAAGTTGCCTTTTATCTGGTACGAGGCAATGGGGTTGAGGCTTTTTGATAGTTCCACAAGTTTATTGCACTTGCTATGGTTGGAGTGATCCACGGTGCGAATGGCAATGCTCTCTGCCTCGAGCTGGCTATTGCACATAGCGATAACATACCCATTCTTCTTGTCCTCGGCTACTACGATGAATTTGGTGTTCATATCTGGTTGGTTGATGTTCATTGATTAATGGTATTAAAACTTATTTTTCTTTGACGTTTCCATGTCCACCAAAATGCAGGTGGACGATGGAAAGTCAAACCAAGGTGCTGCTACAGCACCAGCAGCAAGAGCAACCATGCACCCCAGCCGGCAGCTTCCATGCCTATCAACCTTATCTTTGCCCGCTTACGGTAGCAGTTCAGGTAGAACGGATCGCTGAAGAGTTCCTTGTTCTGCGATAGCAGATAGGTGTCTCTACCCCTTAGAGGCGTGGGATTCGAAATTGCTGTTCCAATCATTGCAAAAGGACCAAACAAGAAACCCAGTGCAACGTGAGTGACTTCCTTCCCATGAAGGTTCTCGGCATCGTTGCGACCCTTGAAGCAACTCTCGTGATCCGACTGAACCATGGAAAGGTACCCTCGGTAAACCTTGTCGTTCACATCCTCGAACTCAATCGAGTAGATTTCCTCTGCTGGAATAAGGTATTTTTTCCCCTCGGCGCGGAACACCACCTCGCAGTTGTTAATTTTCAGTACCTTGCCCTCAAACATCATCTGATTGTTGAGAGTAACAATGTCGTTGGCCATTATGGCCGCTGCGAATAGCATCGCAAGAAAAATTGTAGCTAGCTTTTTCATGTTAGTTTGGTTTAGTTAAACATTATGAAATCGCCTGCAAGAAACAAACTACCTATGCAGCCTATCCGCACAGAAAATTTACTATCTTGCGGAAAAAATTCATCATAATAATTGGCATAAGGAACATTATATGAAATTGCATGAGGTGAGGAGTTTTTATGCTGGTGCGTTAATCTTAAAAATATTAGTATTTTTTCTTGATTATTATCATAAATCGATATATTTGCAGAAAAAATACTAAGGTTTGACGGTTAAAGATTACATAAAGCAATTACTATCACTGGAGGAGTACTCATTCTCTTTTGAAGAACTACTAATTGAAACTGGCAGAAATGAAGTATCAATCAGAAACGAACTTTCGCGACTCACTACAAAGAAAGAAGTGATAAACCTCCGAAAGGGTTTCTACCTCATTATCACCCCTCGTTACTCATCGTCTCAGAAATTACCAGTTCAGCTCTACTGTGAAAAACTCTTTAAATACCTTAACCGAAAGTATTACCTTGGGTTCTATACCGCTGCTAGATTTTATGGAGCGAGTCATCAACAAACCCAAAGAGACTATATTGCAATCGAATGCCCTAAGCATAATGATATACAGAAGGGTAGCATCGTATTACAATTCTTTACCACTAGTAACTGGCCAAAAAAGAATATAGTCCAGAAACAATCGGATGCAGGACTCTTCAACATTTCGAGCCCTGCACTAACTGCGGTGGATCTCATCCATCACCAATCCAAATTGGGGGGCACTAACAGGATATTGGCTAATATCGAAGAGCTTTCAGAAGAAATTTCCGAAAGCGATTTGACGGATCTACTAAGTTGGTATCCCCACACAAGCACATTACAGCGGTTAGGGTTTATACTTGACGAGATTGGAGCAACCGAAGCACTGTCAAGTATTCTTTCATCAAAAATTCTCAAAAAAAAGGTTTTCCCCGTGTTGCTAATGCCAAAATCTAACCATAAACCAGGTTCAGCAAATAATAGGTGGAAGGTAGATGCAAACATTAAACTCGAGAGCGATCTATGATCCCAAGACCACATATAGCTAAATGGCAAAAATTTGCTCCTTGGAGGGATTTTGCGCAGGTAGAGCAGGATTTAGTTATTTCTAGAACTCTGGTTGAGATATTTTCTGACGACTTTTTATCTTCTCAACTTGCTTTTAGAGGGGGAACAGCCTTGCATAAGTTGTACCTTCATCCAGCATCAAGGTACTCAGAGGATATCGATTTAGACCTTGACGAAATTGTTATCTGCTTTAAAGAGTATATTACCCTTGCAACAGGGAACAAGCCACCAAGCAAAAAGGAGTTCCTTATAAACCTTAACGACAAAGAAAACGACCCAGTTTTCAATGGCGATATGGAGGCTTTACTTAGAACAGATATTGAATATAACTTAATAGAAGCATTTCAATGGGTTAAAAATGAATTGATTGAAAGATTGTAGTTTGAATATTTCCAACTTACGAATTGTTGAAAAAGAAATAATGTGAAGAATTTAATTCGAAGAATAGGTAGTAATAAAACTGGGAGATGGGAGATCAAAAATGATGATAAAAATGATTAGCAACATTATTACAGCGTTATATAAATCAAAGAGTTGCAATAAATACAACTGCTTTAAAAACCACTTGATTCATGTCTAACTAACTAACAATCAATGGCCACCAACAAGAACGCACAACTCCGCTACCAGGCGCTGGATCGTTGCTTTCGCAACCCGGGTAGGATGTACTTCTGGCAGGATCTGCTAGATGAATGCAACAAGGCATTGGCCGAGCTTCATGGGGAGGGAACCTCCATTGCCCGAAGGCAGCTCTTCGATGACATTCGCTTTATGGAGAGCGAACAGGGCTGGGCTATCCCGCTTGCGAAGCAAAGATATGGGAAGAGAGTGTTTTACCGATACGAGGACACCTCCTTCTCCATCAACAATCAGCCACTGAACGAAACGGAGGTCAATCAGATAAGGTCGGCGTTGATGATAATGTCTCGCTTCACCGGGACACCCCAGTTTGAATGGGTTAACGAGATTATCCCGCTTTTGGAAAACAAGTTGGGAATAGTGAAGCAGGAAAAGCCATTGATAGCCTTCGACACGAACATCGACCTGAAGGGCATCGAATACCTTTCGCCGCTCTTCTCGGCCATCGTTAATCAGCAGGTGCTGAGGGTCAGGTACAAAAGCTTTACCGATGAGAATGAGTCGTTGTTCACGTTCCACCCATACTTCCTGAAGCAGTACAACAACCGATGGTTTGTTCTAGGGCTAAATCACGAGAACAAGAATCCCTACTGGAATCTTGCTCTCGATAGGATTATCAGTATTGAAAACTCAAAAGATAATTACATTCACACCGAGGTCGATTGGGAGGACTACTTCTTTGATATCATTGGGGTAACACGGTATGCCAATCAATCGCCACAGGTGGTTGAGCTGGAGTTCACTGCCGAGCAGTCTCCTTACATCATAACCAAACCATTGCATCCAAGCCAGAAGGTAACGACAACAGCAAACGGAATTGCTGTGAGAATTAAAGTAATCCCCAACTATGAGTTGGAAAAACTTATCCTTTCGTTTGGGGAGACGGTGCGGGTGGTTAGCCCAAAAGATTTAAAACATAAAATTATTGAAAGACTAAAACTAGCTGTTAAGATAAACAAAAAGTAAAAAAACAGTTTCATCCCATTTTGGCACGATTAATGCATTACAGTCCATTGGATAAAAATCGAAAAGAAAATGAAAAAAATAGTTTTTATCATATTCCTACTCTTTCCAATCACTCTTTTTGCCCAAACAAACTCGCAACTTCCCGACTGGATAAATAACCCTCCCAGTAGCAGAAGCAAATTCTACGCAGTAGGCAAGGGCAGCTCAAGGGATGCCCAAATAGCTGAACGTAAAGCAGATCTGGAGGCTAAAGTAAAACTTGCAGAGCTAGTTGAGCCTGCTGTTGTTACCTTCACAACCAGAATTGACTCCATTGTGAGAGGCAATCAACTTCTAATTGAAAGAGTTAGCGTTATCCGAAGGAGTGTCAACGCCCAACTCCTTAACGTTCAAATCGTCAAGAGGCATGTTCAAAACGACGATGGCCTTCATACTGTTTACCTGCTTGTAACAATGCCCCGAAAGGAGCTAACTCAAACCCTGGTGAATCTTGTTACAAATGATAAGGACTTGAACCTTGCTCTTTCATCAAACAAGGAGTACCAAAAACTTATTAAAGAGTTTGAACCTTAGAACATTTTGTTTTTTTCGTTTTTTGGATTAGGTTTGTAGATGGATATGTTTTCTAACTTGCTTAACCAAAAAACACCCTAATGAAAATCATAATCCGCTCATATTTAGTTGTTTTAGTTATAGCACTGGTTTCCTGTCAGAAACCAATAAGTTTCGATCCTGAGATCACTCGGAATGAACTTTACGCACACATCGACTTTCTGGCATCCGATTCACTTCAAGGTCGCTACCCAGGCACCCCTTTCGACAGAGTTGCAGCAAAATACTTAAAGGATGCCATGGAGTCGTCAGGGTTAAAACTACTCGGGAAAAATGGTTATCAGTTCTTTGAGTTCATTGAGCACCATGAGCTTGGTCAATGCAATATTCTTCGCATTGGCTCATTGAATATGCAGCTTGGTTCCGATTTTACCGTTTTCCCTTTCTCGTCAAGCGATACCATCTCTTCATCTGTTGTTTTTGCTGGCTTCGGTTTTAGGCATAAAGACGACACAATTAGTTGGGATGACTACCTTTCAACAAACGTATCGGGGAAATGGGTCTTGATTTTACGAGGCGACCCAAAGCACAACGATGAAAGTAGCCCTTTCAGAGAAAAGTCGGGCGATAGAAACAAAGCCTTAGTTGCCAAAGACCAGGGTGCTGTTGGAGTATTATTGGTTTCTGGAAATGAGTTTGACCCTGGAGATGAGCTAACCTCACTCAACCATAAATCGTTCGATATTGGGATACCCGTTTTACAAATAACTAGAAACACAGCCAACAAAATTCTTAAACCCTGCGGTCGAAACATCGAAATGCTCGAAGCTGAAATTCTCTCCAAGCAACAATCTTCGCCTATTGCTATTGCTACCCGGGTTGATTGTCGTACCGAAATAATTAACCGAAAGAATAAAACTCAAAATGTAATTGGACTTGTTGAAGGGACACACCCAACTCTTAAAGATCAATACATTGTAATTGGAGCTCATTACGATCACATCGGCCTTGGTGGAAAAAACTCATCGAGCCGAACCCCCGATTCACTTGCTGTTCACAATGGCGCCGACGACAACGCCTCAGGTGTTGCCTCTTTCCTTGAAATAGCACAAAAACTCTCGGCTAACAAGCCCCACAGAAGCATAGTGATAATTGCTTTTGGTGCTGAGGAACAAGGCCTTCTTGGCTCAAGATTCTTCGTTGAGAATCCTATTGTTCCCCTCGAATCGATTGTTGCAATGGTAAATATCGATATGCTTGGCAGGCTAAATGACGATAGAACCTTGCAGATTAGCGGTGTAAAAACCTCTGTTGAGGTTGAGGAAATACTGGCAATTACCAACGAAAAGTACAGCTTTAACCTTTCGCTTATACCGCAAGGCTATGGACCTTCGGACCATGCAAGTTTCTACAGCAAAGACATCCCTGTTCTTTTCTTTTCAACAGGACCACATATCGACTATCATACACCAAATGACAACATTCAGAGAATCAACTTCGACGGGTTGAAAACCAGCTCAGAATTCATCTATGATGTTGTTTTTGAGATAGCCAACAGGCAAGATGTGCTCACCTTCCAGGAGGCAGGGCCGAAAATGCAGTCAACCAGGCATGGCAAGGATTTAAAGGTACGATTGGGTATAATGCCCGATGTCAGTGGGGCAAGAAACGACGGGCTGCTTGTTCTAGCTGTTAATCCCGACCAGCCCGCTTACATTGCAGGAATTCAAAAGGGAGACATAATTGTTGCCATTGGAGGTAAAGAGGTTAGAAACATTCAGGATTATATGTTCCGACTTCAAGACCTTAAAACAGGCATTACCATTTCGGTGGAGATCAAACGAAATGAAACACTTCTAATAAAACTTGTTCAACTCTAAACAGTTAGCAAACATGATGAGAATTACATGGTTTTGGATTGCTGCACTGGTAATAACCTTTGCCGCCATCGTTTTCCAGCGACAAACAGGGCCAACTTACCCTAGAAAGGTTAACTTGCAAATCGACACCACCTCTGTAATCATCAAACTTCCAAGAAGCTATGAAGTGGGACAACAGGTGAAGATTGAAATCCCTAGCCTTTCATGGGATTGGACTCCCTACCTATACTATCGACCCTACCCTTCAAATAATGATTGGCACACAATGCCATACGACTTCGGTGAGAACACAATAATATTCCATCTGCCCATTGTTGAGCAAAAGGCTGCCAAGTTGGAGTACTACATTGAGTTATCAAATCTTGCCGCTGGCAAAACCGTTACCATACCCGAAGGCGACCCAATAATTATTCGTTTTAAAGGTGCAGTGCCAACCTGGGCTTTGCTGCCCCATATCGTATTGCTTTTTATTGCTATGATACTCAGCAACCTTTCTGGTTTTATGGCGTTATTCAACCACAATCAACATAAACTCTATGGCTTCCTAACTCTTGTGTTAATTGGAGTTGGTGGACTGGTCTTCGGACCCATCGTCCAGAAGTATGCCTTTAATCACTACTGGACAGGTTTCCCGTTCGGTTCAGACTTAACCGACAACAAAACCCTGATAATGTTTGTTGTTTGGGCAATAGCCGTTTTCGCCAACCGCAAAAAGGAATATCGTTGGCTAACCATTTTGGCTGCTGTTGTTACAATTGTTGTCTATTGCATCCCACATAGCCTAAGAGGCTCACAGTTCGATTATGAAACAGGAGAAATAGTTACGGGTTTTGTTTCACATCTCAAGTTGTGGTTCTAGAAATATTGAATAGGCTGTCTCAAAAGTTCAAAAAGCCTTTTGGACAGCCTATTCAAATTGTTAACTGGTCTTTCTCCTAGTGCTTGCAATCCTTTCCGTGTTCATGCTTTTCCTCATGCTTGTGTTCATGGTCACATGAATCTTTCTTGGCATGATCGCAGGTGTCTTTCTTTGCATGGGCACACTTGTGTTCCTTATCGTGATCGTGCTTGCACTCAACCTTTTCATTTTCTACCTTCTTTTCTCCTGAAGCACCACAGGAAGAGACAATAATTGCTGAAGCTAAGATTAAACTTACTAAAAGTAAACTACTCTTTTTCATTGGATAATTTGTTTTAAAGGTTCTAGTATATTTAAAAGTCCAAAAATATAACTTGTATTCAAAAAAACAAGGATTATTAAACGTTTAATTAGTTCAAATTATAGCTAAACCCCATTACCAGCCATCTGGCAGGCTGTGGTATGTTTCCTATATCAAAGTAGGTTCGGTTAGCTAAATTACACCCTTCAACAAATACGGTCACTTCATTGTGCGAATAGTTCAACCGTAAGTTAATCAAAGCGAATGGTTTGTAAGGTACTTCAGCTCCACTGTTAAAGTCGGTGTATGTTCCTGCTCTGTCCTGCCATGTTACCATCCATGCAGCAGAAAAGTTTTTTACAATTCTATGACTTATCGAAACCGAAGCTTTATGCTTTAAATTGTCAAGAACATAGTATGATAATAGTTCGCCTCGTTCTTTTTCTGAAAGAAGATAGCTGTATCCCAATGAAATACTGTGAAAAAAATGGGTTTCATCGTATGCTTTTAATTGCAGATATAGTTCTAATCCTGAAGTATTTAAAACAGTATAATTCATTGTAGTCCACTTGGTGTCAGTTTCAGCCTTAACCCAATCAATCACATCCTTCCCACTTCGATGAAACAGCGTAACTTTTGAATTAAAATTTCTTGCTGAATACCTTGCCCCTAGTTCAAAACAGTTAGCTCTTTCAGGCTTAAGGTTTGGATTGCCAAAATTTGTTGGACCATTATAGTAAAGATCGGTAAATGTTGGGTATCGTATTGCATTTCCCACTGACGAGTAAAGGTTTAGATCTTCGCTTAGTGCAATGCTTGCATCAACCCCAAGGTTCAAACTTGTTCCAAAAACATCGTTAATGGTTAGCTGCCCACCTGATGAAATTACAAGGCTCTTTAGGTAAAGTGTATAATCGGAGATAAGATGAATGCCATTTCTTGCTGCACCATGAGTATAACTTATATCAGTTTCTCCTTTAACTTTTCTTTCGCTTTCTAGTAAGTTGCCAAGAACATTACTCGAAATTCGCTCACTTCTAAACTCAACACCTACCCTACCCCGACCAAAACTATTCAAAAATGTTGCCATAACCTGACTTCCAAACACCGTAGTTGAGTGGTAGTTATGCCCTTTGTACCAGTCTGGCGGATTATTGCGAAAAAGTTCGAAACGATCATTATGTTGGCGAATGAATAGCAAAGGCGATACTGTAATCCCAGAAAACTTTCTTGTGTAACTAAACGATGTAAGGAAGGTTTCGGTGTCCTCGAACTGGTTAGGAAACTTTGGAGTATAAAAGCTGTTCGCTCCGAAAGCCTTTTCTTGTAGCCCAATCTGAAATTCCATTGAATTTGCTTCATCGTTATAGCTGCTATGCGCAAAAAGGTTGTGCGATCGAAAATCTGTATTTTGTATGTACCCATCGGACTTTGACGATGAAACAGAAACAAAACTATTTATCCTCTCAGAACTCCACCCTGCCGATGCAGCAGTTCTAATCAGACCGTACTCGCCAATAGCTGCTGAAATTTTAGCCTTCGATGCACCTTTCGAAGAAGTAATAATATTCACAGCCCCGCTGAAAGCTCCTGGCCCATAGACCCTTGCTCCTGGCCCGTGGAGAACCTCAACACGCTCAATCGACTCAATATCAATTGGTATATTAAGATTATGGTGTCCCGTCTGCGGGTCGGTAATATTAATTCCATTTAGGAGAATTAACACCTGATCGAATGAGCCACCCCTAACCAATAGGTCGGTCTGTACACCATGTCCGCCCCTTTGCCTGATGTCGATGCTTGATACCTGCTCTAGAAGTTCCGATACTGTTGTTATAGGTTTATGAGAAAAATCGTCTTTGGAAAGCACAAAAACCGATCTTGTCAACTCCGAGAAGGTTGTTGATAAAACCGGAGAACTAACCACAACCTCATCAATTTCAACGTCTTTCAATACTCTGATAGTGTCTGCCTGAGCAAATGTGAACGACGGCCTGGAGAGCAGAACATAGGTTGAAATAAGGGTACAAATCTTTACAACCCTTCCTATACTATTAAATGCTGCGTACGATTTGTTGCACCACCTCCGAAAAAAAAGGTTACGTGAAGTTCTAATATAACTTTTTCCCATTGATACAATTCCTATAAAATGGAATACAAAAAAACAAAAACCGATTCATAAAACAAGGTATAGTTGCAGTTTTTTTTTATTTTAGCACCTCGAGAAAACAACCAAATGGGCATTTCAATAGTATCGATTCAACTGCCAGAAAGAAATGTTAAACCTATAGAATCCAGTCAAATAGACACCTGGATTGAGTTGCCATTTGATTCCTTAAGCCATCCAAAAAACATAATTGAAATCTGTAAACATTACAGTCCAACCGCTCTTCTTCTTGATGGTGAAATTGAAGAGTCTGTACTATGTAGCATCATCGATACTATTAAAAAACATCCTCACTATAAGCATATTACTGTCTTTCTTTGCCTAAAACCAGAATCCATTGAAAGGTTTAACTGTATTGCAAATGGAGGTTTCGACGACTTCATTGAAGTTCCTTTCAACCCTAAAACAATTACTTTCAGGCTAACACAAGGAATTAAGCGAAAACAAATAATTGATTACTACGAAGTTCAATCGGAGCAATTCAGGGATATATCATTAGCAGCAAGTAAAGCAGGAAATTCGCTAATAATAATCGATGCAAACGGTGAAATTTCATGGGTTAACGAAGGCTTTGAATTGCTTTACGAGTGCAATCTTGAGGAATTCAAGAGTAGGTTTGGGATAAACGTTTTTCAGGCTCACGCAAACCCATCCACCGTTGAAGCCATGAAACGATGCAAAGAGAATGGTGAGTTTGTAGTTTATGAATCGGTATGGAATACCCCAAGTGAACAACGTAAGTATATCCAAACATCGCTAACGCCCATCTTCGATGCTAATGACCTGGTAACCAAAATTATTGCCATTGAATCGGACATCACCGACCTTAAACTTGCCGAGATTGCCCTTAGCGATAAGCACGACAACCTCCTTGCTACCATGGAGCATCTTGAAACAGCCAATCAACTAATGGAGGATCAACGCATCGAGATTGAAAAGCAGAAGACCTCTTTGGAGGAAGAAAAGAACAAAACCGATGCTTTGCTCCTAAATATCCTCCCTGAAATTGCAGCCCATCAGCTCAAGAAGAAGGGGTTTGTAAGGCCAAAAAAGTATAGCGATGTCTCTGTCCTCTTTGCCGATTTCGTAAACTTTTCAAATGTATCGGTATCGTATAACACTATCGAAGAGTTTATCGATGCCCTTAGCTTATACTTCGAAGCCTTCGATGAGATAACGACCCGAAGGTATATCGAGAAGATTAAAACCATTGGCGACTGCTACATGTGCGTGGGAGGTGTTCCCCAGGCCAATAAAAGTCACGCCTTCGACACGGTTCTAGCAGGTCTCGAAATTCAGAAATTTGTCGAGGAAATCGCAAAGGAGGATATCAAACTTGGCAAGCCAATATGGCGCCTAAGAATTGGTATTCATACGGGTGGTGTAATGGCTGGGGTGATTGGCAAAAAAAAGTTCGCCTATGATATCTGGGGAGACACAGTAAATGTTGCAAGTAGAATTGAGAACAAGGGTGAAGCAGGGAAAGTGAATATTTCTGAGACTACATATCAGCATGTAAGAGATTTCTTCAAGTGCACCTACCGGGGCAAAGTCCCTGCAAAAAACATTGGCGACATTAACATGTACTTCGTGGAACGTATCCTCCCCGAATTCTCAGATGACGAGGAGGGATACATCCCAAATGCAATTTTCAAGAAAGAACTGGCTAAGTACTAAATCATTTAGAGTTTTGGTCCTGAAGCTACTAATTGCCGCCCTGCATCGTTATCGGTAAAGTTCTCAAAGTTGGCAATAAATTTCTTTGCAAGATCTTGAGCAGCTAAATCCCAATCGGATGGGTTTGGCCAGCTATTTCTAGGGTTAAGAAACTTGCTCTCAACTCCCTTCAAGGTTTTTGGTATCTGAAGGTTAAAAATTGGCATTACCTCAAACTCGGCATTTTCGATGCTATCATCGAGTATGGAATTGATGATTGCTCTGGTTGCAGGTAAGTCTATCCTCTTGCCTATGCCATACGCTCCACCAATCCAGCCAGTATTCACAAGATAGGCTTTTGAGCCATGTTTTTGCATCTTTTTAACCAACTCACGTGCATAAACCGTTGGATGAAGTAGAAGAAATGCCTGTCCGAAGCAGCTACTGAAAGTTGGTTGTGGTTCCTTTACACCACGCTCGGTACCAGCAAGTTTCGCAGTGAACCCACTTAAAAAGTGATACTGGGTCTGTTCGGGAGTGAGCCTTGCTACCGGAGGTAAAACACCAAACGAATCGGCGGTGAGAAAAATAACATGCTTAGAGTGACCACCCTTAGATACTGGTTTAACGATATTGTTTATGTGATAAATTGGATAAGAAACTCTCGTGTTCTCAGTCTTCTTCTTGGAACTAAAGTCGATATTGCCACTCTCATCTACATCGAGGTTTTCTAAAAGGGCGTCACGTTTTATGGCAGCATAGATATCGGGCTCTTTTTGGGGGTCAAGGTCGATACATTTTGCGTAGCAACCGCCCTCGAAATTGAATATACCATTTTCATCCCAACCATGCTCATCGTCACCAATAAGAGCACGATTCGGATCGGCCGAAAGGGTTGTTTTTCCTGTACCCGATAGGCCAAAGAAAATGGCAACATCACCATCCTTGCCAACATTTGCACTACAGTGCATGGAAGCAATCCCCTTCAAAGGAAGGTAATAGTTCATAATTGAAAATATACCCTTCTTCATCTCGCCACCGTACCAGCTTCCTCCAATAGCAGCCATGCGCTCACCCAGGTGGAAGGCCACAAAAACCTCACTGTTAAGGCTTTGCTCTTTCCATTTAGGATTAGAGGTTTTTGATGCGACAAGCACCACAAAATCAGGCTCAAAACTCTTCAACTCCTCTTCGGTTGGCCTAATAAACATATTTTTCACAAAGTGAGCCTGCCATGCCACCTCCATGATGAATCGAACGCAGATACGTGTATCGGGATTTGCGCCACAATAGGCATCTACAACATAAAGCCGCTTTCCTGTTAGCTGCTCAGCACTTATCCTTTTGAGGTAACTCCAAGTTTCAGGAGTAATAGGCTTATTATCAGAACTCTTTCTGCCCGATTCGGCCCACCATACGTTATCAACCGATGAGGGTTCTTTGACAATATACTTGTCTTTTGGTGAACGCCCAGTGAAAACTCCTGTATCAACATTTATTGCTCCCAGGTTAGTTAGAAATCCCCTTTCGAAACCCTCAAGGGTGGAATCAGTTTCATGCTCATAAAGCAAATCGTAGCTGGGATTATGGAAAATTTCTTTGGCTTCGCCAATTCCATACTTTGACAGGTCAATGCTATTCATATTTGTAAGTTTTTTAAAAAAACAAGCGGATCGATTAACGAACCGCCAATGAACAAAAATATCCTTAATTATGCTAACAAAGAAGAAAACTTCTTATGTTTAATATCAGAAATATCGATTAAGGGATAAGGCTTCATTATATGTATAGGTAAAATTTGCAATTACTGTAAAATGGTCATTTCATCAATTAAATGCTTTGCTCCAGCAAATTTATCAATTATTAATAACACATACCTAATATCTGTAACTATTGTTCTTTGCATTTTTGGTTCAAAAATAAAATCGCAAGCCATTGCTTCGTAATTCCCATCGAAAGCGACTCCAACAAGTTGACCCTCTGCGTTTAGCACTGGGCTTCCTGAATTTCCATTGGTTATATCGTTGTCAGTGAGAAAACACACTCTCATAACACCGGTTTCATCGGCATACATGCCAAAATCTCTATTCTCAAATATCCTCTTCAGCCCCGCGGGCACCCTAAAAACATCTATTTCCTGACTGTCCTTCTCAATAATTCCGTTTAACGTTGTAAATGGCTTAAAATTAATCCCATCGCGAGGTTGGTAACCTATTACCTTGCCATAGCTAAGCCTCATGGTTGAATTGGCATCGGGATAATGTAGCTTATCCGCTTCCATCTCAAGTAGCCCTTTAGTGAAAATTCGTTCTGCCTCCCGGTACTCTTTCTTCCTATACTCAATATTCTTCTCAAGATTTGTTTGAAGAGTCTCAAATATAAGGTGTAGAAAGAAAAGAGGATCGTTAGCAAGGCTATCGATGGAGGGTCTCGCAAGTAGGTTCTGATATTTTTCTAAAGAAGCGAAGTGGGAGTCGCCAAAAAAATTATTAACAAGAACTGGAATAATCAGTTCTGGATAGTTTACCTCTTTTAGCTGAACAAGAAGGGGCTCCGATATGGTGTCGGGCAAATGTTTAGTAAGGCTCTCGAGGGCTGCACTATAAAGCTTAATTTCTAACTCATGATAGTAGTCTTTGAAAAGTTCATCTGCCTGATTTTTTTTCTTTTTCGCTTCGTTTCTAACTTTCCTGTTGAGCTTTTTGTTGTTGAATATGGCAGAAATCAACTCGGAGTTCTCATAGATTTTTCCACCAACTCCCACAGGCCAGTATAGCAGAGCCGACAAAGAGCGATCGAGGGGAATGTACCTTCCATCCTTTAGGTAGGAAAAATACGACTCTATTGGGTCCATTGCTTCAATATACCTTAATCTTTCCGAAGGATTTAACCTTACCCACGATCTCAAGGAGTCTTCCCTTGCCTTTAAACGCTCAACAACATTAAATCGAGACATAGACTGAGCCTGATAGGTATCCTTCTGCCAAAAATTAACAAGCATATCGTGAGTGTCGGTAAAGTGAACCCTGGCCCCCTCGTCTTGCTCCATTGTCTCCTTGATATCCATAATAAACCTCCCCCAAACTTCATCGACCCAAGGCGCAACCACATCCCGCTCTATTTCAGCGTGATAAGATGAAGAATGCCGGTATGTAGTTCCTGGATAACCTATCACCATCGCAAAATCATTTTCGTTAACCCCTCTCAATGAAATGGGGAAATGGTGCTTTGGCCTGTAAGGCACATTTCTTTTGCTGTAATCCGATGGCATACCATCGGGGGATGAATAAATTCGAAGAAGTGTGAAGTCGCCAGTATGCCTTGGCCATCGCCAATTATCTATATCTCCACCAAAGTTTCCAATGCTCGATGGGGGTGCTCCCACAAGCCTAACATCGGTAAAACGATAGTATGTGAACATGTAAAAACTGTTGTAACTAAACATGGGAACTACTTGAACGTAAATCCCTTTCTTTCCTTTTGATGCCTGTTTCGAAAGCATTTCCATAATACTATCGGCTTCTTCCCTGATTTTCTTGGTATCCTGGCTAATCATCGCTTCAACCCTACTGGTAATATCTTCAACGTTTTTAAGTATCAAGGCCGTTTTACCAGGAATTGGAAGTTCATCTTTATAGTTCTCTGCCCAAAACCCTTCTTTAAGCAAGTTATTATGAGTCGTGCTATGAAACTGAATATCTCCTACCGCACAATGATGGTTTGTTAAAACTAAACCGTAGGGCGAGATAAGTTCAGCAGAACACCCGCCGTCATCCAAAAGAACTACGGCATCCTTAAGGCTACTATTATTAATACTATAAATCTCTTCGGCCGAAAGTTTTAACCCTAGTTTCTTCATATCTTCCATATTCTTAGATATAAGGGATATTAGCCACATCCCTTCATCAGCTAGTGAAGAAAAGGAAAATGTCTGCAAGGTTAAAACGGCACAAAAAACTATTCTGCTTGTTCTACTGAATTTAAACATAATCACACATATTAAGGAAGATATCAACCTTTTTAAAATTCTTTGCCAAGTTAAGTTTATTTAACGAAACTTTTCTAATATATTTTTATCACTAGTGTCCAAATAAATTTCTTAAACAAAAAAATATTCTTCAATCCAATTCGTTCCTCTCAGAATGACAGTTAGTTATATTTTTATTGTTTAGATAAGGAGGGGTTGGTGGCGGCTTCATCGCCACCAACCCCTCCTTATCCCCTAAACGCCATAAATGCCTGTTATTCTGAGCGAAGCAAAGAATCTTTTACATATTTAATCGGACACTAGTGATTTTTTTATTTCTTAGTGTGAAAAAATAATTCATTGTCAATTTGCATACAACAAAAAAAAGTGGCTAATTTGTTAGACGAATAAGGGCAAATATGGATTGGATATTAAAGTTTTCAGCTATTCTTTTTGCTTATCTGCTTGGAAGTATCCCAACTTCAATATGGGTAGGAAAGGTGTTCTATAACATCGATATTCGTGAGCATGGTAGTGGCAATGCAGGTGCAACCAATACATTTCGAATACTTGGTGCAAAAGCGGGATTTCCCGTTTTTTTTGTAGATGTAATGAAAGGTTATGCAGCCGTTAGGCTTTTGTATCTAACCGATTTTTATATTCCCGAAACGGGTGACTTCGTAAACTTCCAGCTTGCCCTTGGCCTCGCCGCAATGATTGGGCATATTTTCCCAATATTTGCTGGGTTTAGGGGGGGAAAAGGTGTTGCAACGCTTACCGGAATTGTCCTTGCTCTCCACCCAATGGCAACGCTAATAACTTTTGTAATATTCGTAGTAACGCTTATCCTTTCAAAATTTGTTTCACTTAGTTCTATGGTTGCAGCCTTTACATTCCCTTTCACCCTTATTTTTGTGTTTAGCCGAACAACCCCATCCCTTATCATTTTCTCAATGATCATCTCAATCCTCATGCTATTTACCCACCAAAAAAATATTGAGCGATTATTCAAAGGCGAGGAGAAAAAGTTTAGAATAAGGCGTAAGAGTGAAGCAATCCCTTAGTTTTTACATATCGTTTTGATAATATTACACTTATCTGTTTTTCAAATCATCCCTCTTAACACAAACTTAACGCAACAGTTATGTGTGCTTAACAATTAAGTAACGTTCACCCTATATTTTTGCAATAAAAATATGAGGTATGAAAAAAGCAATTTTAGTTCTGTTCGGTTTGTTAGTGTTTGCAAGCAATAGTTCTTTTGCTTCAACTGAAGACAAAAAAGATAAACAAACAGAAGCAACAGCCGAAGCAATAAGTTCATTCAGCACTTTAACTGGAAAAGTAATCGATAAGACTACTGGTGAAGGACTAGCAGGAGTAAGCGTGAAAGTTGAAGGGACTAATATCGAGGTTTTCACAGATTTTGAGGGGAACTTCAGACTTTCGAATCTCTCTAGCGATGCTTGTCAAGTAAGTGCCTCATATATAAGTTATGAAAAGGAAACCATTGGGTTAAACCCAAACGCTAAAAAAGAACTTATCCTTGCTCTAAAATCCATTAAGTAGAGCCCCTTAAATACACCATAAATTCATCAAAAGCCATGTAAACCTATGTTTATGTGGCTTTTTTATTCAACGAAAATTGAAACAGGATACTCGATATTTGTGAGGAACAAGCCCTGAGGTGGTGCAGATGTACCTGCAAGGCTCCGATCTTTAGCTTCAATAATACCTGCAAACTCACCGGGTGTGAGTTTTTCTCGTCCAACATCAATTAAAGTTCCAACAATAGCCCGAACCATATTCCTTAAAAATCGGTCGGCTCGAATTGAAAAGACCAATTGGGTTTCGTTGAACTCCCATGAGGCAAAGAATATTCGACAATTGTTGGTCTTTACATCGGATCCAACCTTACTAAAACTTGTGAAATCGCTATACTTCAACAACCTATCGGTTGCATACTTCATTTGATCAACGTTCAAATCACCTTTGTAAAGCCAACTTGTTTCAATACCGAAAGGATCTTTATACTTACTAATATGGTACTGATAGGTGCGTGAAATTGCGCTGAATCTAGCATGTGCATCTGGAACAACTGCAACAATTTCTTTAACAGCAATATCGTTCGGAAGAATCTCATTAAGGCTATTAAGAAAACGCTGATCCCAGTTCAGGTTTCTGACGCTGGAATCGAAATGAGCAACGAAGAATGAGGCATGTACTCCTGTGTCGGTTCTCCCTGCACCAGTAGTTGACACAGTATCCTTCAGAAGGATAGAAAGAGCCTTATCAAGCTCACCCTGAACAGTTATTCCGTTGGGTTGTGCTTGCCAACCATTGTAACGAGTACCCAAATAGGCAAGTTCTATAAAATACCTTTGCAACTCGATTTCATTTAGGTTACGAAAAAAAAAGCCCGCCCAAAGGAAAACTTGTGAGCGGGCTATCAAATATAGTAATTATTTCGAAATGAAAAGCCAGAAACTTATCTTTATGTTTATCTAAATATCGATATTGGCATACTTAGCATGTTTTTCAATGAACTCTCTACGGGGAGGTACTTCATCGCCCATGAGCATCGAGAAGATTCTGTCAGCTTCAGCAGCACTTGAAATGGTTACCTGACGAAGTAGCCGGGTATTAGGATTCATTGTAGTCTCCCAAAGCTGCTCAGCGTTCATTTCACCGAGACCCTTATATCGCTGGATATGAACCGACGATTCTTTCCCTTTTCCAAGTTCTTGGATTGCTTGCAATCGTTGTTCTTCATTCCAACAGTAACGCTCATCCTTGCCTCTCTTAACTAAATAAAGAGGAGGAGTTGCAATGTAAAGATATCCCTCGTTAATCAAATCATTCATGTAACGGAAAAAGAAGGTCATAATAAGCGTTGCAATATGGCTACCATCGACATCAGCATCAGTCATAATAATAACCTTGTGATACCTAAGCTTACTTAGGTTTAAGGCCTTGCTATCCTCCTCGGTACCTATGGTAACGCCAAGTGCTGTGAAAATATTCTTTATCTCTTCATTCTCGAAGATTTTATGCTGCATGGCCTTCTCCACGTTCAAAATTTTTCCTCGGAGAGGAAGTATAGCCTGGAATCGACGGTCACGACCTTGCTTCGCAGTTCCACCTGCTGAATCTCCCTCAACGAAATAAACCTCGGTTTGTGCTGGATCTTTCTCTGAGCAATCGGATAGCTTACCTGGTAACCCAGAACCCGAAAGGACTGTTTTTCGTTGAACCAATTCTCTTGCCTTTCGGGCAGCATGTCGAGCTTGGGCAGCCAGGATAACCTTTTGAACTATAGTTCGAGCATCCTTGGGATTCTCCTCAAGGTAGTTTGCCAGAGCTTCACTAACAGCCTGATCAACGGCTAAACTCACATCAGAATTTCCTAGTTTGGTCTTTGTTTGTCCCTCAAACTGAGGCTCTTGAACTTTAACTGAGATAATAGCCGTTAAGCCTTCGCGGAAGTCATCGCCACTGATGTCGAATTTTAGCTTGGAAAGCATTCCTGAGTCCTCGGCATACTTCTTTAATGTACGAGTGAGAGCTCTTCTGAAACCAGTAAGGTGCGTCCCCCCCTCAACGGTGTTGATGTTGTTTACATACGAGTGAATGTTTTCAGAGAAGGAGGTGTTATACTGCATAGCTACCTCAACTGGCATATTATTTTTGTCCGACTCGATGTAAATGGTTGATTCTATAAGCGATTCGCGGTTCGCATCGAGAAAACGGACAAACTCTTGTAATCCCTCCTCCGAGTAAAATTCTTCGCTACGAAACTTGCCACCATTTCCGTTCTCTTCAAGCTCACGCTTATCGGTAATTGTTAAGCGAATACCCTTGTTAAGGAATGCCAACTCGCGAAGTCGCGATGAAAGTATTTCGAAATTGTAGTCGGTAGTTTGACTGAAAATGGTTTCATCGGGTAAGAAGGTAATCTTTGTTCCTGTACGATCGGTTGTACCAACCTCTTTAACAGGATGAAGTGGGGCTCCAAGGCTAAACTCTTGCATCCAAATCTTACCATCACGGTAAACCTCTGCCACAAGCATTTTTGAAAGGGCATTAACGCATGATACACCAACACCATGTAACCCACCAGAGACCTTGTAGGAACCCTTATCGAACTTTCCTCCAGCATGAAGGACTGTAAGTACAACCTCCAGTGCCGACTTCTTCTCCTTTTCATGGTAATCAACAGGTATCCCCCTACCATCATCAATCACAGTAACAGAGCCATCCTTGTTGATTATCACTTCAATGGTGCTGCAATACCCTGCAAGGGCCTCATCAATGGAATTGTCAACAACCTCGTAAACAAGATGATGCAACCCCTTAACGCCTGTATCACCAATGTACATTGCTGGCCGTAAACGAACCGCCTCCAAACCCTCAAGCACCTGAATACTATCGGCCGAATACTGTTTTCCTTCTACTGGCACATTCCCCAGTTTATCTTCTTGATTTTTATCCATAAAAAAACATTAATCACTGATTATCAAAGATTTATTAAAAACACAAAAATACCTTCAAATTTACAAAAAAATATCCTTTTAAACATCATTTTACTAATAAAAAATGATGATATTAATCATTTTTATATTGTTGTTATACAGACAGTTACACGAGTGCTGTCAAAAAAAAGTGGTTGTTATTTTATTAGCAAAAAATTACTAGTAAAACTCGTTTATTTTACAAGTCATAAAAGGGGAAAAAGGGAGTCAATTCCTCAAAATGCAACTGAAAAGCCAAGCTTCATATTGAACTGTTGGGCAGGATATAAATACCAGATTTGGTATCGATTACTTGTGATATTGTTAAGGTCGATGAATGCCGATAACCATGAGTTGTAACGATATTCAATTCCCACGTTAGCGTCCATCAAGCCATTAATCTGAATTGGTTCAATAGGGTTTGCTGTTTGAATCCACCTTTTACCTTCGATATAGAACGAGGCTTTTAGGATAAACTTGTTTCGAAGGTTGTAGTTAGCAATAAATCGACCGACATAATCGGGCTTATGCCATGGATAATCAATATCTTGAAGTGCATAGGAGTTATACTCTGCCTGAATGAAAAACTTGATTCTAGTGGTTGGGGCAATAGTTAGCTCGCCCATAAAATGCTTATAGGTAGGATTATCGTAAACAACTTCGAAATAGTTGTCAAGATAATTATTCCCAGTAGTTTTATTGTTGACAAAAAAATACATGCTATCGATAAGAGAAAAACTTGCCGAAAGGTTGTAGGCCATACGAGGGCTAAAGTTCCCTTTTACTCCCCCTTTCATTATCATCTTTCGGTTTGTATTCAATATGTTAAGACCTGGCCTAATCCATGGATTCTCACTAAGAATCTTAGCGTAGTTATTATCCTCGAGGTAGCCCCCAAACTCAAAGTAAGGGATAACATAGTTGCCAACAATATCATACGATAGATGACCAACTGGGAAAAAGTATGTTTGGGATAAATCGTTATTGTTGTCTAAAGCGAATCCTATACCTGCCTTTGCACGCCATTGCTTGCCAAAAAGTCCAATCCAGGGGTTAACCTTTAAAATTGAGTTGTTTGTAGGATTTAGAGTTGTGCTACGCATGTGATGGGTAAAGCTAATATCACCCCCCACACGTTCAATTCTGAAGAACTTATCGGCTTTAGCCGAAAGGCTAAATGTGTTTTGCTCCATGCTATGTGCGTCGGAAAATGCATTAAACCTTGCATTCAGGTTATAGTTGATATGCAATGAGTCGCTATGAGTTGAGTAGTAAGACCCACCAACGAATATGTTCCTCTGCATCTGTTCAACTGCCTCAATTTGCGTAGTTGTAAGGTCAATCAAAGTATCAATCCCATAAAAATTGTAATTGTGCTGTTTGTATCCTATTTCTCCACTTAGAGCAGACTTGCTGAAAATTCGCTTACCAAAAACAGAAGCTCTTGATAGCTGGTAAGGAGCGTTAATCTTGTCGTTGTTATCGAGTTTTACACTTCCAAACGAGGAATGGTGAGTTATCCAAGCACCCCAGGAGTAATCCTTTGACCTGCTGTTTGCAAAGTAGATTTCGCCCAGAGGGGATGTGTAATTACCAAATCCCGCTTTTATGTATCCTCTGTAAACCTTGTTGAGTGGCTCCGATACCATTCTTGCATGAGGAATAGGTGTAACAGGAAACTCGGTCGTTGTAGGACGTAATGCCAGGTTATAGGTAAAAGTTGGAACAATTCTAGTAGTATCTTCAACCTGTGGCATAAGGTTAAGCTTAAAAGCATCGGAAATTGATGGTTCGTAGGGTCTAACAACCTGAACCTCTTTAGTTAGTTTTTCATCCTGCGCAAACAGAGTATTACCCAAAAGGGTAAGCACGACTATTAGCACTAATGATTTTACGAAACTATTATATAAACAACTTATTTTCATTTCTTTAGTCTTCTAGAAAGTCCATTTTACCTTCATTGAATCTGGCTCTACTCCTTGCTGCTTCAATCTTTCAGCTCTTATTAGTTCAACAAGTTTATCCGAGGCAAGGTCAATAATACCATCATCTAACTTGCTATACCCGTCAATCACACTCTGAAGGGTTGCCTTTGCTTGAAAGAAATCGTCGCGTTGAGCATACACTTCAGCCAAGAGGATAAAACTTTGGGCAAGCCAAAACTGGTGTGGGGTATTTCGCTCAGCAAAGCTGAAAACTTCTGCTTCAGTTTTATCGAGGTTTCCATTCTCGAAGTAGATTTTGGCCATATTGTACTTCGATTCTGCCCCCTCTTGTGTTCTAAGATCCTGTGAAACCCTAGCAAACTCATCAAAAGCCTCTTTTTCCCTATTCAAAGCAAGTAGTGCCTTTGCCATTTGGAATCGTGCTTCCCTCTCAATTTCTGAAGGAAGTTTTTCTGTAATAAGAACCTTACTAGCGGCATCAACAACTTCCTGAAAATTGCTAAGTTTTTCAGCCGAACGGAGTTTACCAACCCTCGCTTCAAGAAGATTAGCTTTAAGGTCGGCTAACGATTCGAGCTGGTTGTAAACCTCGTATGCTTCTTCATAACGCTCCTTCTGAATGTAAATTCTGGAGGCTGAAAGAAGAGCTTGCTCTGTGAAAGGATTCTTTTGTCTTTGTATCACTTGATTAAACGACTCCAAGGCTATGTCGAGTTGCCCATCACGAAGGAAGCAATCGCCCATATAGTAATGAGAATTTAGCACAAAGTTGCCACGGGGAAACTCCTCAAGATACTTTTTAAGTGTTGCAATTGCTTTTTCGCAATCACCACTCATGTATAACCTTTCCGAGGATCTGTAGGAAAGTGAATCCCTTTCGGCCATTGAAACGTTTCCGAGGCTTCCCAACTGAGCTGCATAGGAGAAGTATGTGTCAACATCGCCTTTATCGACATAGATATTTCGCAGACCAATCAGGGCATTCTTTGCTTCGGGTGCATCGGGAAATTCCTCAACTACCCGTTTGTAATAATTCATTGCAAGCGCAGCATCATCGTTATTATAGGCAGCGATGCCAAGTTGAACAAGCGCTTTCACGTAGTATGAACTACCCGGAAATTCCTTCTCAATTCTGCTATAGTACTTAACCGCCTCAGCAGTCTCATTAAGCATGAGGTGTGCCTCGGCAAGTTCGAACAGCCCATCGTCCATGAAGTTCGAGTAAGGATAATTCTCGACAAGGTGAAGCAACGTCTCAATTTTTTTCTGAGGCCGCTCCACTAATCCAAATGCAAGGCCTCTCTGGAAAAGAGCATAGTCAACATCAAGCGAGTTAGCCTTAATGGCCATTTCATAGTAATCGAGGGCTACCCAATAACGTCTCTGAATAAAGTAGGAATCTCCAATCCTGTTGTATGCATCGCCCATCATTTGGGTGGGTCGTCCCTGAACAATTGTTGTGTATTTTCTAAACCAAGTGACTGCGTCTTCGTAGTTTTTTAGTTTAAAATTGGTATAGCCTAAGTTGTAATGAGCGGTTTTGTACTCTGGCAAGTTGAAAGCTCCAGGGGTAAGGATAAACTGGTTGTAATCGTTTTGGGCGTTCTGATATTGCTCTAACCGATAGTGCGATTCTCCACGCCAGTAAAGGCCAAGGGCATGAAGGGTTTGGTTGTACTCAGGGTAGTTCATCGAAAGGGTAAGCTTCTCAATGGCTTCCTTAAAGTTTAGATTCTGGTATAACTCTATCCCGTGGAAGAATGCCATCCTTTGGTAAGCCCTTCTAACAGAGGCATCCTTTTGTTTAATCATGTCAAGCGTTTTAAGGGCCTCACGGTAGTTCTTCGTGCTTGAGTAAGCTAGCATCAGGTAGTTATGCGCTTCATCAATCCTGTGGCTATCAGGAAACAGTTCAATATAGGAGCGAAACGCCTCAATTGCCTCATTAAAAGGATTATATAGTGTTTCGTAGGTGATTTTTGCGAAGTTAAATAGGGCATCCTCCTTAATGGACATGTCGAAATCTGATTTAGAAGCTAATGCAAAAGCCTGTCTGGCTTTAGGCTTCAGTTCCATCTTTATGTAGCAATCGGCAAGGTGGTAGTAAGTGTTTTGGCTCAATTCATCTTCCTCTGTAGCAACCCTCTCGAGGTACTTTACGGCTTCCTGAAAGTTATTGTTTCGATAGTAAACAAAGCCAATCAGGTAATTGTCCTCACGGATAATTGTTTGGGTCGATTCAACGTACTTTTCGATATACGGTACTGCCTTATCATACTGCCTTAATCGGTAGTAGGATTCGCCAATAAGCCTAGCAATCTCTGGAGCCCTTTTTGCAGAAGCCGACTCAAGAATTGGAGGTGCATACTCAACAACTTTTTCAAACTGCCTTTGCAGAAATAGAATTTGAGAAATGTAGTAAGGTGTTATTGACGAAAAGGTTTCATCGCTGCTCAAACGCTCAAATCCCTTTAGTGCTGTAGCATAATTTCCTTGAGTGTAGGCAATATGTGAGTAGTAGTATGTTGCTGGAGCAGAGTACTTATTCTTTGTATCCTTGATTTCAAAAAAGGCCCTGTTGGCTGGGTCATATTCTTCCTTCATGAAGTAGCTATAACCCAACTTGAAAAGAAGTTCTGCCTTTTGCTCAGTATCAAGACCATTGCGATTGGTTTGGCTCAGCCAGTAAATTGCATCCTTATAGTTTTTCTGACGATAACGAAGCTTGCCTAACTCATAGAAAGCCGTATTAACCTTTTGGTTATCTGGGTAGTTATTAATAAACGATCTGATTAAGTATTCTGCATCCTCATTGAAAAGTTCAATGGCACAGAGGGCACTATAAAAATCGGCTTCACCCTTCTGCTGAACCTCATCCTTATCAGAAAGCTGTGATGCAAGTTGAAAATGTTGCTGCGCATTGACGTAGTTACCTTTCTCGTAAAGTTCCATCCCTCTCCTGAAATGCTCATCGGGATGACTATAGTGAACTGTTACTTGTGCAGATAAATAGTTAAAGAACAATCCTATAAGGCTTATCAACGCTAAACATCGAAACTTTGGAATTCTAAGCATAGTTTTCGGGTAAAATCGACGTAAAGATACAAATAATAGGCTGAAAGGATAAACAGGTTGAGAATTATGTTATTAACATACGCTTGTTAATAACTTGTTTTGTCCCCAAAAATTATGTACCTATGATATTGGAGTAACTATAAAAGATACCTCAAAACATAAATTAACAATTGGTGATCTCTGCGTACCCAAAAATCTTTTTCTCCTTAATCCTCTTCGAAACGTACCTTGGAACCATATCCTCCCAACGGCTGTCGTTGGCCAGCATTAGCCTAATCACCTCATCGGGGTTGATGTGAAGCCACTTGGTCTTGGCTTGACGGAGGTTGCGAATCTTCCTATTATCCACCAGATAATTAAATATATGCCTTACATCGGATTCCATCTCCACATCGTCAACCAGAAGGATTTTCCCTGTTGCCCTATCAAGGGCAGGGTAGATGTAGAATCGAGTGTTATCGGGGAACATCCGTCCCATTGCCTCGAGGATTCCTCCATGTAGGTTTGTGTAGTATTTCTTCTCAAGCACCTTCTTAAAAGTAGGTACTCCAAGTATTATTCTAAGATTGAGTAGCTTAAACCGATTGAAGTAGTCAACAAGCTTGTAAAACTCCTGAAAATTCGACACCAACACATTCTGTCCCATACCATTAAGGAGATCAACTCTATCGAGAAAATCTCGTTCATTGATTTCACCTTCCTCAAGAATATTGTTAAGGGTTATCTCGCATATCTGCAAGGTGTTCTGAGACGAAAAATTTTTGTCCTCCTTGAAAAGTGCATACGAGGTTTTAAGGATATCGAACCCCACATAGGTTATTGGGCGGAATCGGCCACGAAGCACAAGGGCGTTCTTCTTGTAGAGAAAATCGGCGGGCTGATGTACGTTGCCATGTCGGTCGAACATCACTGCGGGAGTCATTCCATTCTTCACAAGCTGTACACAGAGCAATCGGTTGTCAACGTAACATAGGTCTAGCCCTGTCATACGCGCCATGGTGATCTCAACCCTATCGGTATCAAGGTTGTCGAGCAAAGATTGTAGGAATAGATTTGGTTTATCGTGGAAGTAGAAACAGGCGAAGATAAGGTTAACGCCCAACGCACCAAGGGTATTTTGCTGTAGGACAGCATCATTTTCAAGTAAGCGAACATGGATTACCACCTCGTTTGGAGCTCCTGGTTTTGATAGCTCGAACTTAACACCAAGCCATCCATGACCCATATTATCCTTTCGGTAGTTGAGCGTTTCAACTGTGTCGGCAAAGGAGAAAAACTTCATATTGGGTTCTCGCTTGGCGCCGAGAACTGCGAGAAGATCATTATACTCACCATCGAGCATCTTTTCAAGCCTTGCAAGGCTTACATACCTACCACTTTCGCCCTTATTGTAGAGGTGGTCGCTGAAGGTCTTATCGTATGCCGATATGGTTTTGGCAATGGTACCCGAGGCCCCTCCGGCCTGAAAGAATGCCCTTGCCACCTCCTGACCTCCCCCTATTTCGGCAATGCTACCGTACTTAGTCGCATCCAGATTCAACATCAACGCTTTCCGCTTCGTGCTATAAATCTCACGATCCATTGGAGTATGCTGTAATTGATTTTCTTTTGATTATTAACAAAGATAATACGTTTTCTGTTTAAAAAACTTGTAATAGAACGTAATATACACCCTTTGTTACAGTATGTGAATTAATTATCGCTTAGCTAAAAGTTCGAATAATGGTTGATTTATATAATAATTTCCAGTACCTAACTTTTCTTTTCTTAACAAAC
Source organism: uncultured Rikenellaceae bacterium (assembly GCA_964481075.1). Taxonomy (GTDB): domain Bacteria; phylum Bacteroidota; class Bacteroidia; order Bacteroidales; family Tenuifilaceae; genus MWFE01. The sequence continues at coordinate 29,545 of CAYZSD010000002.1, forward strand.
CATCTTCAGACAACTTATTTAAATAATTAGCAGCTGTAATTCTTGAAACGTTTAAATCTCTTACGATGAAGTCAATTTTTGTGTAAGGATGTTTAAATAAGTTGTTTAATAGGTCTTGACTGTAAAATTTATAGTTATTTCTTAAGGTATGCTTGAATTGCATCATTAAATCACGTATTTGAATAATTAATGTTATTGTTTCCTTTGAAGTAATATCAACCCCATTAATCATAAAAAGCAACCATTCTTCCCAATTATTCTTTTCTCTAACTTCCTGCAACAATCTATAGTAATCGGATTTGTTTCTAATTATGTAGTTACTTAGGTACAAAATTGGAAGATTTTGAAGGCCTTGAATAATAAGATACAAAATGTTAATTATTCTTCCTGTTCTTCCGTTCCCATCATAAAAAGGGTGAATACTTTCAAATTGAAAGTGAATAATAGCCATTTTCACCAATGGATCATAATCACACATTTCATCCTCATTTATAAATCTTTCAAGGTTTGCCATTAATTTCTTTATCTCTTCAAAGTCTTGCGGGGGCGTATATATTGTTTCGCCTGTTGAAGAGTTTTTCAGTGCAGTACCAGGTAATTTTCTGAAGCCAGCTTTATTCTTCTCAAGTTCTTCCTGAATTTCAAGGATTACTCTATTTGTCAGAAGCCTGTTTGTCTTTACTAACTCAAATCCCTTTTTTAATGCAGAGATATAATTTTGCACTTCCTTTGCATTTAATGAGTTAAAACCTTCAAGGTTTAATTCGGATTTGTATAAATCATCATGGGTTGTAATAATATTTTCAATTGCAGAACTATCTTTTGCTTCCTGTAATCCAAGAGTGTTTAATAATATTGTCTGATTAGGGATTGTTGAGGCAATACCTTTTAATTCTGCCAAAGAAGAGTGGGCTGAGGGTAATGATTTTAAAACTTTTTTACTCTCAATATCAATTTTCAAAGGCAATTCAGTTAATTTCCATTCATTTTTTTTCATTATGTAAAGTTATTTTTAAATTCTTTACAAATATATCTTGGTTTGTAAAGAAAAACAACAATTCTTATCATTTAGTGGATTGTTTGTATAGAATTTTTGATTTTTTTTTCATAGTCATCCTCACTGAATTTTCGGCAGTGTCTCGTTGAGTAATCTTTTCCTTTCAAGGTCGTTAAGTACTTTTTCTGAAAGGGGAACTAGCTCAATTACACTATATTTCTCCCAGAATTCGGCATTATAGGTGTATTCCCTATCAAAAATATCCTCGGTTCGTTTCTCTGCCTTTCCTCTCCTTACTCTTCTGATATCGCTCTTCGATGTTGAAGTGCTATAAACATATAACATGCTAGTTGTAATTGGATTCTCGGATAGAAACATCTTTGGGTAGTAGTAACCGTCATCAGATTTCTCGAAGGTTTGTCTGATATAAAAAGAGTTTCCCTGTGGAAATATCCAATGCTTATCGTACCAAACAATCCCTTTATCTGATCTGGTAATATAAATACTGTAAAGCATGGTTATCTTACTCTCAGCACCCTCCGTAATCCTGGGAGTGAAGCTAATCACATCAATTGTATCGCTTTGGGTGTATATCTCCTTGAAGAAGTAGAAGTTGTAATTTTCGAGCCATTTCTTGGAAGCAAAACCAGAACACTCCTTTGATGGCTTAAAGCAGAAGAAGTAGGCGTTAATGATTGCATTTGACACCTGATAATGTGCTGAGAGCTTCTTCTGGTGTGGATTTCTAAAGAATGGATGGCGAAAATCGTCGGAACGACGAAACTCGTTAACAACAATGGCGGTACTCTCAAGGCTTGAGTTGATGCCACGATCGAGGATGGATATATCGGCTTCGGTCAACGAGGTGTATGTCGAGTCCTCCATGTTGGTGGTTGTTGCCCTGAAAAAGGCTTGAAGAACATGGGGTCTTCGATTAAAGTTGTTCGTTCGGCTTCGTATTGCCTGCCAAACCAGATTCTTTGCCTCCTGTGATGGGGTAGAAATGAGTACAGGCTTAAGCTGGTACGAGAAGGGCTGGAGGGCAATATCTAACAATCCATCTGATGAGCGTATAAAGCTGACAGGATACGATTTAACCTGATACCCTAAGCTAGAGAATACAATCGAATCGGTGGGTTTTGCCCATTCGGGCAATCTAAAAGTGAATTCGCCCTTGGTATTGGTTGCTGTTCCCACTTCCTGTCTTTTAAGCAGAAAAACATTGCAGTAGTCAACCGGGTTGCCTGTTTGGTCATCGATCACTCTTCCCTTAACTATTTCCTGCGAAAATCCTTGTAAAAAACCAAGAAAAAGGAAAAGTAATAAAAGTAATCGATTCATTACATGAGAATTAATCAGGTAAAAAGTAAAAGAATAATCCCGATGATGAGTAGTCCTATTAACGAAGCAAGAACGATTCTTCCAATGCTAAAGGGTCTTTCGCCCTGCACCTCACCCGTTTGTCCGTTTACCAGAAAACGGTAAACCTTCTTCTTATACCGAAAAGCACTTATCCAAACAGGTAGAAGGGTGTGCTTGAAGGTAACATCGTTGTAGTTCGAGTTAAGAGTAAAAATCCTTTGATGATCGCCGCCGATCCTTTGAAGGGTTTCCTGACGAATTGCGCTATCCATCAGCTTTTGAGCTGTCTTAAACCCATCCTTTAGATCAACCTGATAGGTCTCGGTTCTGAATCCGCTTAGGTATTTGGGATTGAACGAGACCAACTTGCTCAAATCCCAGGGATCGAGCCTGTCGGCATGCTTTCGGGGTAGAGATTTGCTTGCTAAAACAAGCACATCATCGAAGAAGCGGTCGAAGCTTCCACTCACATCAGTCCAACGTATCTGGGTAACCGTGCGGGTTCGTGTAACTGGTTTCCCATTCTGAATCACGGTATAGGTTTGGGTGGTGGTGTAGTTGGTGCCTCTTTGCCCTGTGTATCGGGTGGCTGTTTTTGAGTCATATGTCCAGTAGGGAACGTAAACCCCTTTGAGCTGATCGTGTTGAAATGCAAACCGCTTCAAGTCCTTTGGGGCAAACCAAAGCTTGCTAATCCATCGGCTGAAAGCCTCGTGTGCTTGGGTTGAATTGATGGTGAAAGGAAGAATTGACCCTGGTCGAATCTGCTTCTCCTGCTCGCAGTGCTTGGTAACCATTATGCTTCCGCAGAAAGGACACCTATCGGATACGATATTGGGATCGAAGGTTACGTGGGCACCACAGCCCTCGCACTGAACGGTTGTTATTTCATGCTGAACCAGATTATCGCTGTGTTCAAACATAAACTTTTCAAAATCAATCTCCTGAATTATCTGCTCGCATTGCTCTATATCAACCTCGGCGCTGCAATACTCACATTTAAGGCTTCTTGTGCCCGGCTCAAACTTTAGGTGAGCACCACACGATGAGCATGTTACATCTCCCTGAATGGTTTGGGATAGTTTTGGTTCGTTCTCCATTACATTAAATAAATCGAATTATCATAGTAACTGTTTAAATTTTGTCATAAAAGATTTCTCACCCCCAAAAAACGGGGTTCGAAATGACATTTTCTGGAATAAGTTAAGGTGTAGAGCAGAAAAGAGGAATGTTGTGATTTTTAAGCTTACCAACATTCCCCTTTTCCGCCCACTCACAATAATTTAATAGTATTACCATTGTCATTTCGAACGAAGTGAGATATCTTTTTAAATATAACTTTATATGACATTATTTTAAAGAAAAATTTATACAATTTCTAAGTAGCTGGAGGAATTGGCGGTGGTGTAGCAGCGAATAGTTGCCCCAATTCAGGGACTTGACCTGCAGCAATCCATCCGCTCATACCCTGTCGCCATACAAGGGTATCTCTGGATAACTGATTTTGTGACACCATACCCGCAAGGGTATTCATGTCGAAGGGACCAGCCTGCTGACCATTTATCACAAGGAAGAATGCTAGCTGAGGTGGTACTGGTGGTGGAACTGGTTGCCCCTGATTCTGAGCCTGTCCCATTGCGCCAGCCATCTGGTTTGCCATTGCGAACCCCATACCCAAACCCATTCCGGTTGCTGCTCCTCCGCCAGAAGAGTTGTTGGCTGCAGCAGTCATCGATTCGCCCATCTGATACTGAGTGAATTTGCCCATATCGCCAATCAAACCCATGCTGGTTCGCTTGTCGAGAGCCTCCTCAACGTTGGGTGGCAGAGAGATGTTGGAAATCAGGAACTTTGTCAAGTCCAATCCATAATCATCAAACTCGGGCTTTATCTTCTCCTCACAGAATCGGGAAATCTCATCGTAGTTAGCAGCCATATCGAGAATAGGGAGCTTGCTTTCGCCAATGGCATCTGTAAAGCGGGCAACGGCAATGCTTCGGAGCTGATCCGAAATTTTTTGGGTTGTGAAGTTCCCGTCAGTTCCAACCACACCCTTAATAAATTTCGCAGGATCTGTTATCCTTATCGAATAGTTTCCGTGAGCCCGTATTCGAACCGGCCCAAACTCGGGATCGCGAAGCATTATTGGGTTGGGCGAGCCCCATTTCAAATCGAGGAATTGCTTGGTGTTGAGGAAGTAAACCTCGGCCTTAAAAGGGCTATTAAAGCCAAACTTCCAACCCTTAAGGGTTGATAGGATGGGCAGATTCTCAGTGGAAAGGCGGTACATTCCGGGTTGGAATATATCGGCTATCTCGCCCTCATTGATGAATACTGCCACCTGCGATTCCCGAACAGTGAGGCGTGCACCGTTCTTTATCTCATTGTTGTATCGCTCAAAGCGATAAACCATTGTGTCGTTTGTAGGGTCAAGCCACTCGATGATATCGATGAGTTCACCCTTGAGTTTTTTCCAAATTGACATAAAGTTAGGATTTTTGTATTGCCCGGCAATTTAGCTTTTTCCTTAACATTATCCCAAATGTTTTTTAATCCAAATAAACAAAAATATAATAATGAGGGCTGAATCTCAGAGAACCTATTCATTGTTAACCAGTTGAATTTCTTGAACTTTATCATACTTTAAGTCTCCAATAGGAATCCAACAATCATTACCTCCAACACTTGAACGATTAAAATTAAAGGGTATTATTTCCTCAATATCCTTTAAAGTAATTAGCACCAGGAACTTTTTCCCTCGTAAGCGTTTTTTCAGTCCTTTATCGAGCATCAACCTATCGCTAAAGCTATCAACCAAAGACTTCGACTCAAACAAGCTAAGTTTACCTGAACAGAATACGTTTTGAACTCTCCCTCTGGCCTTTACCAATGAATCGTCGCAACTTTCTATAAAGTAGAGTACATCGTCCACCTCAATCCTAGCGAAAGGATGGCCTCGACCCATCGATCCCCTAATAATCATAGTCTTGCGACCAGACTTTAGATTCTCCAGTTCATTGGCATTACTATCCAAGTAAACAATGTAATCCACTTTATTGACAAATAAATTCTGTTTTAAAGCTAAAAACAACCTGTTTTCTTCAATCAGCTAATACCTACTAATCCGCCCTAAACCAGTAACATTTGCATTTAACAAGGGTTTTCCTTCATAGCTAATGCTTCCGATTCCTGTTACCTTTGCGTCGAGTTTTTCAGTAACATTCACGTTAACTCTGCCAACTCCACTATTTGTTACCTGGGCATTTTTTGCCACAAAGTCGATTGCTTTAACATTCCCAACTCCACTAACCTTTATGTTAAGTTCTTCGGTATTGCCAGTTAGTTCAATATTCCCAACTCCTGTGCACGAAAGTTGAAACCTATTGGTTTCGAGTTGCATTTCAATGTTTCCGACACCAGATACATTGAGTTCAAACTCATCGAGTTTAATCTTTTTTGCCGTTTTCAAATCTACAGCACCTCCTATTCCGAGGTACTTTAGGTCTTCGACCTCAATTTTCACAACAATATCATCTTTCTCCCAGCTCTTGCGGTCGGAACGTAGTATTAGCTTACCATTCTTGAATTTAGTTTCAACATCGGCAACAGCTTGTTTGTCGCCAATAATTTCCATGTTAGGGCTTGAACCTTGAACAAGAACCAGTTGGCAAGCTATATTCACTTCAATTGACGTTACGCCCTTAATGTCAACCTTTTGTGCAAAACTTAAGGTTGAAACAAGGTTAAGAACAAAAGCAATTGCAAAAAGAAAAATTTTTGTTTTCATGATTTCTTGTGTTTAGAATGATTACTGTTCCTTTATTTTGAGTAGTTATATATCAGGCATCAATAAACCATTGATTACAATTATTATTCATACTGAATTGATTCTGATGGGTTTTTTCGGACAGTAGATATTGTAACGACCCCCACAGATGTGATTGCAAGTACAATGCCAATGATAGTTGAGACAATAAATACCCACGGTGAAAGATTAGTTCGATAGGCAAAGCCATTTAGCCAATCATCGAGCAATATGTATGCAATAAACCAAGAAATTACAGTGGCAATAGCAATGAGCTTAACAAAGCTCCAACAAAGCATCAGAAGTAATCGTGTTGAACTTGCCCCGACAACCTTTCTAATACCTATCTCCTTCTCCCTCATGCTTGTAGTGTAACTTGCCAGCCCAATAAGACCAAGGCAAGCGATAAAAATTGCTACTACTGAAAGTAGAATAAAACCCTTCGACATAGATTCTTCGGAGTGATAAAGTTTACTATAACTCTCTGAAACGTAGGAATATTTCAATTCCTTCTCTCCCATAAACTCACTCCATATTCTTTTAATTGCTTCAAAAGTATTAGTATGGTTACCTGAATCTAATCTAACTATTAAGACCTGATTTTGACCATGTTCCATGTGTATAACCAGAGGCTTTATCGATGAGTGCATCGATTCAAAGTGAAAATCTTCTACAACACCAATAACTGTAAAAACTCGGTTATCCGATGGGTTTCCTTTCCATATTCGCTTCCCGATTGCATTTGTCCAACCAAGCTGATTTGCTAACTTTTGATTAATAATTACCATCGTGCTATCTATACCCATTGAAGAATCGAAAGTTCGACCCTGAACAATGTTTAATCCCAGCCCCCTTGTAATATCGTAATCTCCAGTTATAGAACTTATTAACATTGGGGATGATGATTCTTCAGGAGTAAAATTGCTTGCGCTAAAGCTTTCCAAAGGCCTATACTCTGAAATTGAAACAGCCTGTACTCCTTTTACATTTTCTAGCTCATTCTTAAGAGCAACTAATCGATCTTCATTATCAAGGCTTTGAGTTCTAATAACGATGGTATTATCCTTATCGAAACCAAGATTGCTCTTCATTAGAAACTGTCGCTGTTGAAAAACAACAATAGCAATTATTATTAAAGCTAATCCCGCTGTAAACTGGGAAACAATAAGAAAGCTTCTGAAACGAGCATTACTCCCCTTAATAATTGTTCCTTTTCTTAATGACTTAAGAGGATCAAACGAGCTGAGCACTAATGATGGGTATATACCAGCGATTACTCCAAGAACGATTGAAAAAAGAAAAAAAATCGATGATATCCCGATATTACTAAAAACGCTAAAGGACATTGGCATGCCAGTTATTGACCCAAAGGGTTTAATTCCTATTTCGGTTAGCGGAAGTGCAAACAAAAAAGCGAGCAATGATAGCAAAACCGACTCTGTAAGAAACTGATAAACAAAGTATTTCTTGGAACTTCCTGCAATTTTTCTCATAGCCACCTCATAGGCTCTACGACTTGATAGGGCAACGCTAAGATTAGTATAGTTTACAGTTGCCAGTATTACAACTATTAAAGTAATGGCTATGAGTGTAATGATGTGGCTAATGCTTCCACTTCCTGAGTCGCCAATCCGATGCGACATCAATCTTATATCGGCAATATTAATCAATGAGAAGTCCGACCTCCAGCCTGATTCCATTCGCATTGTGCTGGTTTTATCGGACATGTACTCGTTTATTCCACGCTCAAGTTGTTCAATATCAACTCCCTTTTTAAGCTTTATATAAGTAAATATCCTACTATCTGTCCAAGAATCAAGGGCTTTGGTATGGCCATGCTTGTTAATATTCACTAAGGCGTTAACTTTTAGATGGGATCTCTCGGGCAAGTCGTAAAAAACACATGTAACAATCAATGGAATAGTTCCGTTTAAAACTATCTTCTCGCCCAAAGGATTACTTTCACCAAAGACCCTTCTTGCTAATGAACTACTAATCGCAACACCATCAATTGTTTGAATCGATTTAGAGCCATTTCCAGCAACAATGTTAATTCCAAAAAAGTTAAAAAAAGTTGAGTCGGTCTTTATAATTCCTTCTACCTCATACTCCTTGGTTTCAAATTGCAAAATCCCATTACCCCTATCAATACGAACAAAATTTTCAATCTCAGGGAAATACTCAAATACTCCTGGTCCCATTGCTCCAGGAGTAACGGCAGCTTGAATTTGCTGGTCGGAAATGTTAATATCCTGATTTACTCTATAAATTCTTTGATAATCTACAAATTCCTTCTCATAGCTAAGTTCGTTTGATACTCTAAGGGTGGAAAGCATTGAAATTGTAATGGCAAGGGAAAGACCAAGGATGTTGAGCAGGGTATATCCCTTGTTTCGCTTAATGTTTCGAAGTGATACTATGAGAAGGTTCTTAAACATCATTTTGTAATGTTAGCACGCAAAATCAGAATTCTTATCTCCTAAACCGCTGTAGCAAGTTCTGTTTCAACTTTTATCATCCTAGAGATTTGTTTTTCGCTAACCACCTGCCCATCAAGTAGGTTGATTATGCGATGAGCATGTTCAGCATCGCTCTGCGAGTGGGTAACCATTACTATTGTGGTGCCTTCACGATTTAGTTCTGTTAGAAGATTCATAACTTCCTTTCCGTTGTTTGAATCGAGATTCCCTGTTGGCTCATCGGCCAAAATCATTTTTGGGTTTGAAACTACCGCTCGTGCAATGGCAACCCTTTGTTGCTGACCACCTGATAGTTGCTGAGGAAAGTGATTCCGTCTGTGCGAAATACCCATGCGTTCAAGTGAGCGCTCAACCATCTCCTTTCGTTGTGAAACTGGGACTTTTTGGTAAACCAAAGGCAGTTCAACGTTTTGGTAAACAGTGAGTTCATCGATGAGGTTAAAACTCTGGAAAACAAATCCAATATTCGATTTTCTGAGGTTAGTACGATGACGTTCCTTAAAATGGGTAACATCAATGCCATTAAAAACAAACTGACCACCACTTGGATTGTCAAGCAATCCTAAAATATTCAAAAGGGTTGACTTTCCGCAACCCGAAGGTCCCATTATTGCAACAAACTCACCATCCTTAACCTCGATGGAAATCTCGTTAATGGCTGTGGTTTCAACCTCTTCGGTGCGGAATACTTTGGTTAGATTCTCAATGCGTATCATAGCTGTAAAATTATTGGTTTCTGGTAGTTGAATTGCTCATAATTTGTGCCACAAAATGTTTTTGGTTGTTATTCTGGTACTTACAAAATAACTTCTGCTATAAATGAATAGAAAATAAAAATATTATCGTACAGAATAGAACAGAGAGTGTTCGATTGCGGACGGTTGGATGGTTTACTTATTTATACTGATGTAAGGGTATCTACTCCCGAATTACGGTAGAAAGCCCTTGAATATCGAACAAGGAACCGAACCGCCAACTGGCGGTGAGTTCGGCAAAGCCAGTTTAGATTTTTGATTTAAGAAGGTTTTTGCCCGCGCGCACCCCTCTTTCCCCTTAAGGGGAGGCCAGCCCGCATTTATGAAGGAGGGGGGAAAGGACTTGGAATCGTCTCGTCATCTTTTTGACGAGATATTCCAACGTCATGGGAAAGGAGAGGATTGAACTCGCCTGCGGTAAGAAGGTATCCAATATCGAATATCGAAATCAGGTAGGCGATGGTCTTTTCTTCTTTGCTATCGTCAACTTAATGCCCGTTTGTCTGTCAGGGTTTACACCCCATGTTGGGGCACGTTATTAATAGCTTTCTATTGTTAAAACTTTCGACAGGGCTTCTTTAATTTCTTCAAGATTAATTGATGATATTCTTCCAATTTTTCTAATAAATCTTTCTTCTGATATTGACCTAATTTGGAAACAATCAGCAGCCGATTCTTTTGATAAGTTGTTAGCGGTGTCAGGTTTTATGTAAACCATCCATGGTGCAATTTCATACCTTTCTTTCCAATCTGTCAGAGGTACAATGATTTTTAAAGGAAGCTTTCCAAGAGAATTATCATTTACAACAATTGCAGGTCTTGTTTTTTTAATTTCTGCTCCAATTGTTGGGTCAAGATTAATTAACCAAATTTCACTTTGTTTCATAGAATCCTTCAAAGTCAAGTTGAGTAAAAGCAATTAATTCTTTGTCATTCTTGTAGTCTTCAAAAAGAGACTCGGCAGCTTTTACCATTCTTTTCCTTGTTTCGCTTTCTCTAATTGTTTTTAAAGTTCTTTCAACAATAAGCATTCTTTTGCTTACAGGAAGTTTTCTTATTGCTCTAATAATTTCTCTTGTTTCCATAATTCAAAATATTCCTTTTCGCAAAGATAAAGCTTTTTCTAGTTGAAAGCAATCGTTTAAAGATGCCCGTGTCGATTCCATAATGTACCCCTAACGGCTGGGGGTGTGGCAAGTGTGGGAGAGCGTGTTACCCCCGAGGTATCGGGGTTCGTCCCCCGACGAAAACGCCCGAGCGGACGAAACCGCTGCGAAGTTCCAGTGTCAACCCACATTGGCTACACCCCTTGTTGTGCCCTGTGCATTATTGTCTGCTTTTGAGTTCTTTTTCGATTATTTCTTCGATTTGGGCTTTATTTTCAGGAAGGTGATTAAATGCAACATCCCAAATAATCTCATAGTCAATTCCAAAATATTCGTGAGACACTTTATTTCTTAACAAATACATTTCTGCCCAAGGTACATTTGGATATTTTGATTTTAATTCTGCTGGAATATTCTTTGATGCTTCCCCAATAATTTCGAAGTTTCTAATGACTGCGTCCACTGTTTTATAATCCTTTTTAAAACTTTCAAAAGTGTGTTCAGAAATATATTCAGAAATTCTTGACATTGCCAAAAGCAAGTCATCTATGTACATATTATATGTTCTGTCTTTTTTTTTCACAATTAGACGTAGTTTACTTGATTTAAGATATTGTCCTTTATTTGGTTTTTCAACGCATTCTTTGTTACTAAGTCAATTTTCCTTTTAAAAATTTGTTCTAGATAAAGTTCTAATGAAAAGAATTTCCAGCCAATTGGCTTTTCTAATTCAACAAGAATGTCAATATCACTTTCTTCAGTAAAATCACCTTCTGAAAATGAGCCAAATAGTCCAATTTCTTTTACCGAATAATTCTGGTAAAGAGTTGGTTTCAATTCTTTTAGTTTTGTCAGTATGTCATTCTTTGTAATCATAATTCAAATATAACGTTTTCTTTTCAATGGAGATATGTTCTGGGATTTTTTTTTTGCATTGGGCACAACTTGGAGTTATGATGTTTACCAGTGCGCACCCTTTGATCCTTAAAGGGAGTTAGCACGAATTTATGGCGCGGTAGGAAACTTGGAATCGTCTCGTCATCTTTTTTTGACGAGAAATTCCAACGTCAAGGGAAGGGAGAACTTAGAATATCGAACAAGGAATCCCGATTTAAGATTTATGAAGTTAAGAACTACGTCTAATCAAAAATAAAAAAATCCAAAATCCCAGTCAGCCTTGACGGCAGTTGGGCAGGGTTAATCGTCCCGAACCCCGACCCCGACCCCCGATGCTTCGGGGTCGGGATTCTTTAATCAAAAAGAATATTGAATGAAAAAACCGATTTTATCCATATATTTGTAAAAAAATTCAGCAATTTCAATTCGAAGAAACAGAAGAATAAAACTACCTGATGCAATTATTGCGGCTACTGCTACTAATTTAGAAATACCGCTTGTAACAGCCGATAAAGGCTTTAAATCCCTTGATGATTTAACTCTAATTCTTTTTGAATTTTAAAAGAGGTTAGTAAACCAAATTACAAGTCTTTTTTTCATAAAATTCTTCCAATATACCACTTACGTCCGTCAGGATTTGTGCTTGACTCCGAATCACTAAGCCTTGGAATCGGGGTTGAAATCGGGAGGGAGAGTTCAAGCTTTAAAATCTGAACTACTTCAACTAGTTCAAACTTCGAAATTCGTACCTTTTTGCTGTTCAAGACTGGTAATTTTGCATCGTACTAATGCAAATGCACCAGCAAATGAAAAGCTACTATACTACAATAATTCTTTCACTAGGATTAATCGCTCAAACCCATGCACAGGGGCTGTTCGACAGCTTCACCTCTGAAACAAAACAGGAAGAGAAAAAGTCCACCATCGAGCTTAGCGGCTACGCAAGAGGTTCGGCTTACGGAGGCTCAGAGAATTACGATTACGCCAACCTTTTTGGGGAATTTGCCCTAAAGGGCAAGCTGTCGAGGCAAAAAGCCTTCCTCTTTGCCGATGTTCGTTTTCGGGAGGGACTTTTCTTTAATGAAAGAGAATTTCAGGCGCAGCTAAAGGAAGCTTACGTTGGCTTTACAGGCGATAGGCTTGATTTATACCTCGGAAACCAAATCGTTTCGTGGGGTAGAACCGATGGATTTAATCCTACAAATAGCATTACACCAAACGATTACTTCCTCCTTACCCATGAACCAGATGACCAGAAACTTTCTAACTTCATGCTTAGAGGAAAGTATCGCTTTGCAAAGTTTTCGGAAATTGAAGTAATTGCAATTCCAGCCTACAAACCCTCAGTTTACCGGTACGACCTTTTCGGCATGGGGGCGGAAGCACATTTCATGCCTGTTGAGTTACCTGAAGCAAAGTTCGAGAATAGCACCGCAGCCGCAAGGCTCAATTTTGAACTTCCCAAGGCAGGGTTTTCATTGTCCTTCTTTCATGGCTACGACCCTTTCTATGGGTTTAGTATAATAGACTTCTCACTATCGCCGATACTAATTAACTATTTACCAACACCATACCTAAAGAATTCGTTTGGAGTTGATTTTGCTGTCCCTATAAAATCCTGGATTTTTCGGGGTGAGGCTTCTTACAATCACACATCCGACTACGAAGAAAATATGCACATCCCAAATCCAGACATTTACTATGTTGTTGGGGTTGAGAAGAGTTTATTTGATATCACGGCAATATTCCAGTTTATTGGACGATTCACATTTGATTTCAAGGAATTAACAGAACCGACACTAAGTGGCTTTACACCCGAAGCCATCTTGCAGTATGCAAACGATATGATTAGCTATGAGTCAACGCAGTACATCCGAAAAATCTTCAATCAGCATGAAGTTACCAATCATGCGGTGATGCTTTCACTGAGCAGATCTTTCCTCTTCGAGGAGTTTAGGACGGAGATGACAGGATATTACAATCTAACTACAAAAGAGTATATGCTTCGACCCAGCTTGAAATGGAGCATTAACGATAATCTTTCAGCCACTTTTGGCGGGCATTTTATGAAAGGACCAGAGGGTACGATCTTCGATACGTCAGGAAGAGTGATGAACGGGGCTTTTCTGGGCTTAATGGTGAGTTTTTAGGAGTATTGGAATATCGAATAATTTGATAAGAATATGAATACTAACACTTTCATTGCAAAGTACAGGGTTTGGTTAATCATTGTTCCGGTTTTAATTACGGTGCTAATGCTTCTTCCTTTAACAAAGGCAAGGATTAACCCCGATCTTATGGAATACCTTCCGAAGGATATTGAGGCGAAGATAAATGTTGATAAGCTCGAGAAAACTTTCGGCAAATTTGAGCCCATCGTGCTAATCTTTGAATCGGAGGACGTGCTTAACGAGAAAACCCTTAGACGTGTTGCCGAATTGAACGATGCCTTCAAGTACATGGCAGAGGTAGAGGATATCATGTCGATTTTCGAAACGAAAAACATTCGTGGTGAGGAGGGTACAATGCTGGTTGATCCAGCCATTGAAAACATCCCAACCTCTGAAAGCGAAAGAGAGGAACTCAGAAATGAACTCAGAAGTAATCCACTAGCATACAAAATGTTTGTTTCCGATGATTTTCACTTCACCCTAATAATCCTCAACAAAGTGCAGACAGTTGCCGATGCCGAATTCTTTGAGATCATTGACCAGACCCTCAAAGAGTATCCAGGTGATGAGAAGGTTTATATAAACGGCCTTCCATTTATGAGGTATGAGATTCAAAAATTGGCCACACGTGATCTTGTCGTTCTTCTGCCACTGGGTTTAATCCTTATGCTTATCTTTCTCTACATATCGTTTCGTGAACGAAGAGGTGTACTCCTACCCTTCTCGGTGGTTTTAATGTCGATTGCCCTAGCAATGGGGTTGATGCCCATTTTGGGCTACGATTTTAGTATTATCGCTGTGTTGGTTCCAATTATGATGATTGCCATCGCTAACAACTACGGAGTGCATATTGTGGCTCGCTACCAGGAACTGAACTCAAGGAATCCCGATTGGACAATGGAGCAAATCGTTAAGGAGGCTCTTTCACAGCTCAATTGGCCCATCATCCTAACAGCGCTCACAACAATTTTTGGGGTAATGGGATTGATTGTCCATATCATGCTACCAGCCAAGCAGATGGGGTACGTGAGTTCCATTGCAATAGCCTTTGCTCTAATCCTCAGCCTACTATTCATACCTGCCGTTCTCATTAGCATGAAGAAGGGAAAACCAAAAGCAGAATTTACTGGTGAAAAACATACGTGGATTGATAGATTCCTGATTTGGTCAGGAGGTGTTTCAACAAAATCATCGTTACCAGTCGTTTACATCTTTGTCAGCTTTTTGATTATTGCTTCGTTAGGAATATTGCATCTACAGGCAAGCATTAACTTCGAAAGGATGATGCCAAAATCTCATTCCATGAGGATTTCAACAAGCATTGCGAACGAGAAATTTGGAGGAACTAAGAATATCAGCATCCTGTTTGAGGGTGACATAATGGATCCTGACCTAATGCAGACCATGGATAGGTTTGAAAGTGAGTTGGAAGCACTGCCCGAGGTAGGAAACGTAACATCTTTAGCTTCGGTAATTCGAATTATTAGCCGTGCCCTAAATGATCCGGATGATGAGCTGTATGATGCAATCCCAAACGACAGGCAGATAATTGCCCAGTACATTGAGTTCTATAGTATGAGCGGTGATCCTGAAGACTTTGAGAAACTGGTTGATTTCGATTACACCAAGGCGGTACTTAACGTCCAGTTTACTGCTAAGGACATGAGGAAGTTGAAGGAGGTTGAGGAGCATATTCAAAAATTGGTAGAAAAATCACCTTACTGCACATTGCAGACAGGCCAGTGTCTGATTGAAAAGGAGATGGCCAATTCAATTGTTAAAGGGCAGGTCCTATCCCTAATCTTCGCCCTTTTAGCCATTTTTATTCTTCTTTCCCTTATTTTTCGCTCATTCTATGCTGGTTTACTTGGAAGTATTCCTCTTTTCCTAACACTTCTTTGCAATTTTGGACTAATGGGGTGGTTTGGTTTTGAACTGGATATAGGTAATTCCTTGCTTTCGTCCATTGCCATAGGCATTGGGGTAGATTATACTATACATCTTTTCTGGCGACTAAAATATGAGCTTAGCCTTGGAAAGGAATACCCGGAAGCAATTGCCACCACTCTCAGGACAACCGGAAGAGGAATTGCAATCAATGCCGTATCGGTGATGGTTGGATTTGGCGTGCTCTTCTTTTCGGGTCTAGTGATTCTGAAAACATTCGCATTCCTAATAATCTTCTCACTCCTACTTTGTTTGCTATGTGCCTTGCTACTAATCCCAGCAATTTGCATGATAACAAAGCCGAGGTTTCTTGAAAAGAATGGAAGGGTGAGATTCTTTTAGAAGGGTACTGTAAATGTCAAACTATATAACACTAAAACAATGAAAATTAAAGTAATCATCAGCATCTCGCTTCTGCTAGGCTTTTCCACATCTCTTTTCTCACATGATCCCCGCGAGATATCCGACAAAGCATCTAAGACCATTGAGTTTGAGTCGATGGAGATGGTCGCAACGCTCAATATTTTCGACAATCGAGGTAATGTCCGTACCCGCCAAATTGCCATAGCTACCAAAAAATTTAGTGAAACCACCAAAACGCTTATGCGTTTCCTTTCACCTCCCGATGTTAGTGGAACATCCATTCTAATCTTCGACTACGAGAACAAGGCAGATGATATGTGGATTTACCTACCCTCACTGCGCCGCACACGGCGCATTGTAAGCACTGAGAAAGGGAAGAGCTTCATGGGGTCGGAGTTCTCCAATGCCAATATGAGCCGCCCAAACATCGACGACTTTACCTATAAACTACTTGGAAGCGAAACAGTAAACGATAAGGAATGTTGGAAGATTGAAGCCACTTGCAAAAGCAAGGAGGTTGAGGATGAGAATGGATTTCAAAAAAGGGTCTCTTTTATCGAGAAAGAAACATACCTATCCCAGAAAAGCGAACTGTACGATCGCAACGGAAGACTAATGAAAATTATGACCCTCAGCGACTATCGCAAGCAACCTAACGGTAAGTACTTCGCCTTTAGTATGATAATGGAGAATGTGCAGAATAATCGGCGTTCGGAGATGAAAGTAGATAAGTTTCAACTTGGTACAAACCTAAATGAGGATAGTTTCTCAACAACGAGCATGGAGAAGTAGAGTGAGTCTGTTGCCTCTTTAATGCAATTTATGGCTTAAAGCCAATAATCTTATGGTCGTCTGAAAAGTGCTTCTACATCGAAGTCAGGTGAAGTATCACCAAGGTATGAATAACGCCAGTAAATAGCACTAAAGTCTCGTTCAATGCTACCAGAGCCAGCAAAACTATACAATAGGTTGTTTGTCTCAAAAATTGTTATCAGGGTATCGCTGATGGTTGCAATAACTTCAAAATCGTATCCTAAGTTGTAAAAGTTAAAAATTCTTACAATCGACGAGTCGCTTCCATGTAAATCGATATCAACGTTATACTGGCGATAACCATACATCGACCCCTGCTCAAAGCATCTCCATGTTCCAAGAATTGAATCTTTTGGATAATTCTTATCCTTCTTACACGAAGATAGGCCAAAAGCCAAAAGGAGTAGTATCAGACCAAACTTTTTCATGAAAACAAATGTATTGCAATTATAAAGAATAAATGCATAAAGCTGAAAAACTTTCAAAGGTTTCTTACCTGATAGTAAAATTTGTAAAGTTTTGAAGGGGGATAGACCGTTTTTCTATACTTGTAACATTCGATTGGGGAGGGTCTATTTCACAACGTCTGACCAATATTTCGAGATTTTTTTCGGTGCTTTCGGCCTCCATGTAAACTGTTCCTTCGGGTAGGTTCTTAACAAAACCGTTTACACCCAGTTCTACTGCTTGCCTAAGAACAAAGTATCTAAAACCTACCTTCTGCACCCGGCCAGAGAACAATACACTTATTGATTTTAAGTTCATTTTCAACAGGTTTTAGCAGCAAAAAATATATCTCTCAGGTATCTGTTTAAAAAAGACTTGAGAAAAAGTGAAAAGAAAATTTGCGCTCGCTCGGTGGATGGCCAGTTACTCAGCTGTCTCGGGTTTGCGGTGAGCGCTGTTCACCTTAATATTCCTTCCCTTCACCTGGGTGTCATTAAGGGCTTTAATGGCATTCTCGGCATCGGTGTCATTATCCATTTCAACAAAAGCATAACCTTTTGAGCGACCTGTTTTCTTGTCGGAAATGATTCTAACGATCCCTACGCTTCCATAAGGGAGAAAAAGCTCCTTTATTTCTTCGGGCTTCATGCTGTAAGCAATGTTTCCAATGTAAATGTTCATAATTGGCTAAGGTTTATTGATTTGCTTAGATAAAATTACAGCAATATTTTAATTAAACAAAAAAAGGCAGCAAAAAAATGCTGCCTTTTGATAAAAAAATAAAGTAGTTACTGTCCAATTGTAGCAACCATAACTGCTTTGATGGTGTGCATACGGTTTTCGGCTTGATCGAAAACAATGCTAGCATCTGATTCGAATACTTCCTCGGTAACCTCCATCGATTCAAGGCCAAATTTCTGGAAGATATCCTCACCAACAACAGTCTTTCTATTGTGAAATGCAGGTAGGCAATGCAAAAATTTGCAATTTGGGTTTCCGGTTAACTCCATTGCCTTCTTGTTAACTTGGTAAGGTTTGAGTAGCTTTATCCTCTCTCCCCAAACCGATTCTGGTTCACCCATCGAAACCCATACATCGGTGTAAAGGAAATCGCAGCCCTTAACCCCTTCCTCAACATTCTCTGTACGAGTTATTTTTGCTCCTGTTTGCTTTGCAATCTCAAGGCATTTATTGTAGAGTTCATCAGAAGGCCAACATGCTTTTGGAGCGACAGCACGGAAGTCCATTCCCATCTTGGCAGCGCCAACCATCAATGAGTTGCCCATGTTGTTTCTAGCATCACCCATATAAGCAAAGGTTACCTGACATAGGGGCTTTGTGCTATGCTCGCGCATGGTCAGAAAGTCGGCAAGTATTTGTGTTGGATGAAACTCGGTAGTGAGACCATTCCATACAGGAACTCCTGCGTGCATAGCAAGTGTCTCAACGATTTCCTGTGAGTAGCCCCGATATTCAATGCCATCGTACATACGTCCAAGAACTCGAGCTGTATCTTCCATTGACTCCTTCTTGCCCATTTGAGAACCAGCAGGTCCAAGATAGGTAACATGTGCCCCTTGATCGAAAGCGGCCACCTCAAATGCACAACGGGTGCGGGTTGAATCCTTCTCGAATAGAAGAACGATATTCTTTCCTCTAAGCTTCTGCTGCTCAGTTCCAGCATACTTTGCGGCCTTAAGATCAGCCGATAGGTCTAACAAAAACTGAATCTCTTTAGGAGAAAAATCGAGTAGTTTTACAAAACTACGATTCCTTAAATTGAATGCCATAACATTATTTTTTTTTGGTTGTTCAACAATTAATCTTCGTATTCCATGGTAATCTTTGTACCGTATGTTTTATCCTCAAGCTTTGTGGCTTCCGTTATTACGCTCATCTTGCCTCCATTTTCAATGAAGTTGAGGCATGCCTTAATTTTTGGAGACATGTTGCCTTCACCAAACATTCCCTCAGCAATATACCGTTGAGCATCGGCCATGTTAAGAAACTCGAGCTTCTTCTCGTTGGGCTTTTTATAGTTAAGGTAAACGTATGAAACGTCGGTGAGAATATAAAACTCATCAGCTTTAATTCTAGCACCCATTAGTGCTGAAGCTAAATCCTTATCTATAACAGCTTCGGAAGGCCTAATATCACCTTTTTCGTCAATGTAAACAGGAATTCCTCCTCCACCCGAAGCAATTACAATAATTCCTTGGTTTACTAGCTGTTCGATAACTTTTTCGTTAAGTATTCCTATTGGTTGAGGTGATGGTACAACCCTACGCCAACCGCTGCCAGTATCCTTAATCTCCTCCTTAAAAACCCAACCCTTTGTATTGACAAGCTGATCGGCCTGTTCCTTAGTATAGATTTTCCCAACACGTTTGGTTGGATTACTAAAGGCTGGGTCGTCTTTCTTAACTATGACTGGGGTAACAAGACAGCACACCTCTTTGTTGATTCCATGCTTGCGAAGTACATTGCGCAACATGCGCTCAATCATATAACCTATACCTCCCTGAGAATCGGCAACACAAATATCCAGAGGCATTTGAGGAATGCCATACATCTCTTCTCCGGCATCGTTTCGCATAAGAATGTTTCCAACCTGAGGCCCATTTCCATGACTTATCACTAAATTATATCCCTCCTTTAACAGGTAGATAAGATTTTCCATGGTATCGGTAGTATTCTGCTCCTGCTCCTCAATTGTGCCTACCTGATTACCTCGAAGTAAAGCATTACCGCCAAGTGCTACAACTGCTAATTTATTCATAATTAAAATATTAATTGGTTTTCATGATTTTGAACAGCAAAACTAGAAATTATTTTTATTCCAACCACTACATATACCCTTGTTAGTATCATAAACCCTTAATTAGTAGCACAATGTTTAATAACATATTCAGGTTTTATCATGCAAAAAAGCAATTGAATGATGCAACGATTTCACCTAACATACGTTCTTTAAATACAAGAACTTTGTTTTGGACGATGATAGCAACTACTAAATTTTTTTCTGCTTTGCTTATTGCTTTACTTGGAATAGGCAATCTTTTTGCCCAAAACAAAGCCAAATTGTTTACGGAAGAAATTCTTTTTGAACCAATACTGAACTCTGATTGGTTTGATGAAACGCTTACCCTAACCGAAATCGTTTCATACCCAAATATTGACGAGAATAAGACTATTGCATTAGCTAATGGCTATGCTACGTATTTAATTGATAATAAAAACCTTTACCTTGAATCGGGGATTTTTAACTTCTACGTTCCAGTAGCAATAGACATAGTTTACACTAAGTACCCATTTAATCGTATCGACTGGATAACAAACTATTATATCCTTTTGGCTCAAAGGGTGAAAGCTTTGCTTGAAATGGACTCGACATTAAACACCACAAAAATTGACTGGCAACTTATTATGCAAACAAAATGCATGACAGAAAGTGATGCGCAAAAACTTTTTCATGGAATTGTTATTCACTTAAGGAGCACAGTACCTCAAAGAGTAGAAAGCAAAAAAACTCACGCCCTTTCGCCGAGTTACCGATTGAAAGAAAAGTCTCTTAAGCCCTATCAAAGAAGCGAAAAGTTATTGCAATCGGAACTTTCAGAAAGGGAATTAATAGCAATTCTTTACCCAGTGAGCATCAATAAGAAAGTCAAAAATCAGCACATCCCAGTGAAAACAAAAGTTGAAAACGATACACCTTGCCCCAGTTTTCCAAATCATCGAAAAGCCACTAAAAAGGGTTGGCTTCCCTGGTTACGAAGGAGATAGCTATCCCTTATGGTAGTCGGCAATCTCTATTTCAATCTGCTTTTCTTCGCAAATAGCTTGCACCTTATTCTTGATTTCAATAACCTTTGCATAAGGTAGCCAGCCAAGCTGAACTATCTTACGCTTCCCTGTACGCTTGTAAAAAGCAATGTAGGTGGGGCCAAGTTTTACCTTCGATAGGGTTTGCCATATTATTTTATCTGGAACTTTACCAAAAAAACCAAATTTATATTCCAGAGCATGCTCATCGGCATTGATGAAAAGTTTGGCAACATAACTTGTGTATCCAAAATAGATAAAAATTAGTGCATTTCCTCCAAGAGTAAGGAAAAACCATTCATTAGGATTATTCTTACGGTGGAGGATTAGGAATGAGATTAAAGAAATACCAATGAATAAGATTGCGAGCACAAGTAGAAATCGCTTGTAGCGACTACCCCTCTCTTCCATTTGGTTAAGGTTAATTGAAAATGGTTCCATTGTGGTTGGGATTAAAAATTAGGGTATTCAAAGGTAATAGTTTTATGGCATTGAAAGAAAGAAATAGGATTCTTTCTAATACTCGTTAAAAAAGAAATTATTATTGTACGAAAAAAGCTGCCTGTTCTGACCATTATTGCAAATGATCATTCTAGCAGCTTTTAGTATTGTTGAAAACAAAAATTACCAAGCGAAAAGAGGGAATCCGTGCATTAGTTTGTTTACCCTTTCTCGAACGCTATCGATAATTACTTGATTTTCAATGCTGCAAATTACCTCATCAATTAAATCGACAATAACAGGCATGTGTTCCTCTTTCAGGCCACGAGTAGTTACTGCAGGAGTACCAACTCTAATTCCAGAGGTTTGAAATGGAGAACGGGAGTCGAATGGTACCATGTTCTTATTTATGGTAATATCGGCAAGAACAAGCGTGTTCTCAACCTTCTTTCCAGTAATATCGGGGAATTTTGTTCGTAAGTCGATAAGCATTGAGTGGTTATCGGTTCCACCAGAAACCACCTTGTAACCTTTAGCAACGAAAGCTTTTGCCATTTCGGCAGCATTTTTCTTTACTTGCAACTGGTATTGTTTGTATTCAGGTTGTAGGGCTTCGCCAAAAGCAACTGCTTTAGAAGCGATTACATGCTCAAGTGGTCCCCCCTGAATTCCAGGAAATACGCTGCTATTCAGAATTTGCGACATCTTCTTTACTTCGCCTTTTGGCGTTTTAAGCCCCCAGGGGTTATCGAAGTCCTTACCCATAAGTATAATTCCACCTCGTGGGCCACGGAGTGTTTTATGGGTTGTTGAGGTTACAATGTGAGCGAAATCTACCGGGTTATCCAAAAGACCTGCTGCTATCAATCCTGCTGGGTGAGCCATGTCGAAAAGAAAGATAGCTCCTACCTTATCAGCAATTTCACGCATTCGTTTGTAATCCCATTCCCTAGAGTAGGCCGAAGCTCCACCTACAATGAGTTTTGGCTTATGCTCGAGGGCAAGCTTCTCCATTTGGTCGTAATCAACCGTCTCTGTCTCCTTACTAACCTCGTAGGATACAGCATTGTACCATATTCCTGACATATTAACAGGTGAACCATGTGAAAGGTGCCCTCCATGCGAAAGATCCAAACCAAGGAATGTATCACCTGGCTGCATAACAGCCATGAAAACAGCCATGTTTGCTTGAGCTCCAGAGTGTGGTTGAACGTTAGCCCACTCAGCGTTGAAAAGTTTCTTTAGCCTATCGATGGCAAGCTGTTCCGTTTGGTCAACAATTTGGCAACCACCATAGTATCGGGCGCCAGGGTATCCTTCAGCGTACTTGTTAGTGAGTACCGACCCCATAGCTTCGAGCACTTGTGGGCTAACAAAGTTCTCGGATGCAATAAGCTCGATGCCGTGCATCTGCCTTAGCTTTTCCTGATCAATCAGGTCGAAAATTTCTTTATCTCTTGTCATAACGATTTAATTGATAATGAGATTAGATGATGGTTTGTAAATATGATTTGTTGTTTTACCATTCCAGTTCATTAAGAACTCTTTCGATATCAGCCTTACTAATAGGTTTAGTAATGAAGGCTTTCATTCCAGCGTTAAAACAATCGTACTCAAGGTCCTGGTTTGCAAATGCAGTTTGAGCAACGATTACAATATCGGGGTATCTATTTACTAAGTCCTTGGCAATTTCCAATCCGTTAATATCAGGGAGTCGAATGTCCATGAAAATTAGGTTAGGAATTGGGTGATTATCAAAAAAGTCGAAGGTTTCCTTGGCTGATTTTACGAAGCTCAATTTCGCTCCACTTTTCTTGAGCATCTCTCTGAAAAGTGTGCTGCTTATCTTATCATCCTCAACTATTAGAATAGTTTTCCCCTCGTATTTTCCTTCAAAATTTACCATAATTGTCAATCATATATATTAAATGTCAATATCTTGATGGATAGTTTCTTAAATAAAAAGATTTAAGTCAATAAAAAAAAATAAAATACAAATATAGGAAACCTCTCTTAGTAATTACAATACAATGTTGTTTAGTTAAGGATTTTTTTGCTAACTAAATGACATTGAATTACAAAACAAATGTTTTTAAAATTTTATATTTGAAATGTAAAAAAATAAGGCTGTTGATTTGACAGCCTTATTGCAAAAATGGGTCAATTATTTCTACTTAACTGCCTCAAGAACGGCATTGAATGCTTCTGGGTGGTTCATAGCCATATCGGCAAGAACCTTACGGTTCAGGGCTATACCTTTTGCGGTAACTTTACCCATGAATTCGGAGTAGGTCATACCATGCTCCCTAACGGCAGCATTGATACGCATGATCCAGATTGCTCTGAATTCACCTTTCTTTTTCTTACGATCGCGGTAAGCGTAAGCTAACCCTTTCTCTAGGGTATTCTTTGCAACGGTGTAAACGTTGCGGCGGCCAAGGAAATTTCCTTTTGTTTGTTTTAGAATCTTTTTCCTTCTTGCCCTTGATGCAACTGCATTAACTGAACGTGGCATAATTAATTTGATGATTTTGAATGGTTAGCGTTTCGTCTTTTCGAAATCTTTGCTGCTAAGTCATTCTGTTAATAAATAAAGTAACTTCAAATAAACGGTTTGTCTTACTTAAGAGCCAACAGCTGCTTAATGTTGTTGGTGTCAGCCTTGCTTACCAAACCAGAGTGGGTTAAATTCCTTTTTTGCTTGGTGGTTTTCTTGGTAAGAATGTGACTTTTGTAAGCATGCTTGCGCTTAATCTTCCCTGTTCCGGTAAGCGTAAAACGCTTCTTGGCACCGGAATTTGTTTTCATCTTTGGCATTCTACTTGTTTATGTTTAGTTAACAAAAAAATCAGTTCTTCTTTTTAGTAGGCTTAGGACTGATAAACATTATCATTCGCTTTCCCTCAAGTTTTGGAAGTTGTTCTACCTTTCCGAAATCCTCAAGATCTTGGGCGAAGCGTAGCAAAAGTATTTCGCCTTTCTCCTTGAAAAGGATTGATCGTCCTTTAAAGAAAACGAATGCTTTCACCTTAGCACCATCGGTAAGGAATTTTTCTGCGTGCTTGAGCTTGAAGTTGTAGTCGTGCTCATCGGTGTTAGGGCCGAAACGAATTTCTTTAACAACAACTTTCTGTGCGTTAGCACGGATTTCCTTCTGTTTTTTCTTCTGTTGATACAGGAACTTCTGGTAGTCGATTACCCGACAAACCGGTGGATCGGCCTTGTCGGAGATAAGCACTAGATCGAGATCTAGGCTATCGGCAAGCTTACGAGCCTCTTCTATGGTCATAACGCCTGCATTATCAATATTTTCACCAACTACTCGGACTACCTTAATACGAATTTGTTCGTTTATTAGGTACTTGCCGTCCTGATCGGTTTTTTTCTTTAACACCGGTGTTGCGATGCTCTGTCCCTCCTTACTTTAGTTAATAAATATGTTTCTTTACTCTATTTGCTTTCTCACCTCTTCGGTGATATGATTTACAAATTCGTTCAGGGTCATTGGGCCTTTATCGCCTTCTCCCTGAATTCTAACAGACACAAAATTATCGCTGGCTTCCTTTTCGCCAACAACTAATAGATAGGGAATACGTTTTAACTCATTGTCCCTTATCTTCTTACCTACTTTCTCGTTCCTGTCATCAATTAGGGTGCGAATATCGGAATTATTTAAGAAATCACAAACTTTTTTTGCGTAATCGTTAAATTTTTCACTTACTGGCAAAACCACTGCTTGATCGGGGGCAAGCCAAAGGGGGAATTTCCCTCCTGAGTGCTCAATAAGAACTGCAACAAAACGCTCCATGGAGCCAAAGGGAGCGCGATGAATCATAATCGGTCTGTGACGTTTATCATCGGAGCCTATGTATTCGAGGTCGAATCGCTCTGGAAGGTTGTAATCGACCTGTATAGTGCCAAGCTGCCATTTTCTGCCAATGGCATCCTTCACCATAAAATCTAGTTTCGGCCCATAGAAAGCTGCTTCGCCTATTGCCGTTGTGGTTTTCAACCCTTTCTCTTCAACCGCTTCAATGATTGCTTGTTCGGCCTTCACCCAATTCTCTTCGCTACCAATGTACTTCTCCTTGTCGTTGGGATCGCGAAGCGATATCTGTGCTGTAAACTCATTGAAGCTTAAAGTTTTGAAGATGTAAAGAACAATATCAATAACTTTGATGAATTCTTCCTTTAGCTGGTCAGGGCGACAGAAAATGTGAGCATCGTCCTGAGTAAAACCTCGTACCCGGGTTAAACCGTGAAGTTCACCGCTTTGCTCGTACCTGTAAACGGTACCAAACTCGGCCATACGAACGGGTAAATCCTTATATGATCGTGGTTTAGACTTATATATCTCGCAATGGTGCGGGCAGTTCATGGGTTTCAAAAGGAATTCTTCGTCCTCGGCAGGGGTGTGAATGGGCTGAAATGAATCTTTTCCATACTTTGCATAATGACCAGAGGTAACATAAAGCTCCTTTTGTCCAATGTGTGGAGTTATCACTTGCTCATATCCATACTTTTTCTGTACTCTTTTCAGGAATTGTTCTAGCCTTTCGCGAAGCTGAGCACCCTTGGGAAGCCACAAGGGAAGTCCTTGCCCAACTTTTTGCGAAAATGTAAAAAGTTCAAGTTCTTTCCCAACCTTGCGGTGATCGCGTTTCTTTGCCTCTTCAAGCATTACAAGGTACTCATCGAGCTGTGTTTTCTTTGGAAACGAAATTCCGTATATCCTTGTTAGCTGCTTGTTCTTCTCATTTCCACGCCAGTATGCACCAGCAATATTGAGCAATTTGAACGCTTTGATGTAGCTGGTATCGGGTAAATGTGGGCCTCGACAAAGGTCGGTGAAGTTGCCCTGAGTATAAAATGATATGGTACCATCGACGAGGTCGTTAATAAGTTCTACCTTATAGGGATCTCCTTTTGCGGTATAGGTTGAAAGTGCTTCTTCCTTCGATACTTCCTTGCGGGTTATCAATTCCTTAGCATCGACCAGTTCCTTCATCTTAGCTTCAATTTTTGGAAGATCGGCTTCAGAGATGGGAAGGTCACCAAAATCTATGTCGTAGTAGAATCCATTTTCGATGCTTGGTCCAATGCCTAACTTCACACCTGGGTAAAGAGCCTCCACGGCTTCGGGCATAAGGTGTGCCGATGAGTGCCAGAAAGCATGCTTGGCTTCTTCCTCGTCCCACTTGTGTAGCTTAACAGATGCATCAAAGGAAATTGGGCGGGAAAGATCCCAAAGCTCCCCGTTTACGGTTATTGACAGAACCTCTTTGGCAAGACGTTCGGAAATATTTTTGGCAATATCGAGACCTGTAACACCTTCCTGAAAACCCCGTGAATTACCATCGGGGAAAGTAATTGTAATCATATCCTTAAAATTTTTGCGACTGCAAAGCTAAAAAAATTATGGTAAAGTGATTAAAAAATTGTGATTATATATAAAGTATTTGAAAGGTATTTTGTTCGATGATTGGGAGAAATTTCAAGGAATAACCATAATCCCATTTCAGAATATGTACCCAATCCTCAATCCATTAAGTACATTTGAACCGTAGCCGAAATCCGACTCCTTTAGATTAGGCAGGCTCATCTCACCTTTAACGATTATATCCTGATAAACCTTGTAGCTAATACCATATAAAAACTCAAAACCAACAAAGAGATTCTTACTAACATAGAAGTCAACACCCGATACAATATTAATACCCAATGAATTGTAACCTCTTTCAGTTGTTACAATTGAACACCAGTAGCCACTACAGGAGTAATCATACCAACAACCACTTACTTCAGTTTTTAGATTATTTTCTTCAATATCCTGACTCGACTTTTTAATACTAAAGCTTAATTCAGCACCGATGTAGGGTGACAATCTTTTCGTGCCATTATAATGTTTCTCAAACCCCAAGTTTATATTGTTTTCAAAGGTTTGTCTTTTATAAGAAGTTTTAATTGAATAGTAAGGATTAGTCAGATTCGATTCGCTACTCTGATTAATGTTCTTGAAGTTAAATGCAAGTCTGTATGCCAAGGAACTGCTAACAAATTTTCGAATTTTTATCTGGTTTAATGAGCTATTAAGTGAAATGTTTCCATTAAGTAGGTTTACATTGACTTCTGTTGCCCATGCATTTGGCATAAACTTGAGCGAATCCTGTGTGAAAGCTGCGATTGGGATAAGCATTATTGCAAAAATTAATATTGTTCTCATTTTCATAAAATTTTGGTTTTACTAACGACCAAAGATAGTGAAAACCTTATTATTACATCAAGTTTCAACGCAAGATTTGGAATAAATCGCTTTGAAATCATAATTCATTGCTACATTTACGGCTTTGTATTAAAAGTGAAACAATATGACGGATTTAGCGCACAGCAAACAT
This sequence comes from uncultured Rikenellaceae bacterium, assembly GCA_964481075.1. Taxonomy (GTDB): domain Bacteria; phylum Bacteroidota; class Bacteroidia; order Bacteroidales; family Tenuifilaceae; genus MWFE01. Next base: position 57,349 of record CAYZSD010000002.1, read on the forward strand.
GTTGACATAATTGCTAAAGAACTTGGAATTAGCAACAAACAAGTATTTAATACCACAAAACTTATTGGAGAAGGAGCAACCGTTCCATTTATCAGCCGTTATCGAAAGGAGCAAACTGGTAGCTTGGATGAGATTGCCATTAGTTCCATTCGTGATAGACTTTTCAAACTCGAAGAGCTGGCTAAGCGAAAGGAAACAGTTCTTTCAACCATTGAGGAGCAGGGAAAACTTACTCCCGAACTCAAGAAACGAATTGAGGAATGCTACGATCCTATTGAACTTGAGGATATTTACTTACCCTACAAACCTAAACGGAGGACACGAGCAACCATTGCAAAGGAGAAAGGTCTTGAACCTCTTGCAGAAATTATCATGAAACAAGTTGAACGTGACGTTGATACTGTTGCGCAACGCTTTGTAAATGATGATGTACCTACGATTGAAGAAGCCTTGTCGGGTGCCCGCGATATAGTTGCCGAATGGGTTAGCGAAAGCGAACGAGCAAGAAACATCACCCGACGACATTTTCAAAGAAGCGCAATAATACGTTCAAGAGTTGTGAAAGGGAAGGAAGAGGAAGGAGCAAAATACTCCGACTATTTTGCATGGGAAGAGGAGATGAAGCGCTGCGCCACTCACCGTTTCCTTGCAATGCGAAGGGGTCAAGAAGAAGGGATTCTTCGTATAACCATCACCCCACCATCGGAATATGTACTAGAAGATCTTTCATCAAATTTTGTTCGAGGTAAAACCCAATCATCGGAACAGGTTGAAATGGCTGTTTGCGACAGCTACAAAAGGCTTATTGAACCAAGCATTGAGAATGAGTTTAACTCTGAATTCAAGGAGAAGGCCGATGAGGAGGCAATTCGTGTTTTTGCTAGTAACCTTCGTCAACTTTTGCTTTCACCACCATTGGGACAAAAAACAGTGCTCGCCATTGATCCAGGTTATCGAACTGGCTGTAAAGTTGTTTGCCTCGACTCACATGGAAGTCTTCTGCACAACGAAACCATTTACCCACATCCACCTCAAAGCGAGTCGGGAAAGGCCATGAGCAAGATTTCGTCGCTTGTTGATAGCTATAAGATCGATGCCATAGCCATTGGAAATGGTACTGCCAGCCGTGAAACCGAAGCTCTGGTAAAACGTATTAAGTTCAACCGCGATGTTAGAGTGTTTGTGGTGAGCGAGGATGGAGCATCGGTCTATTCGGCCTCTTCGGTGGCTCGAGAAGAGTTTCCCGATTACGATGTAACCGTTCGAGGTGCCATTTCAATAGGAAGAAGGCTGATGGATCCTCTGGCCGAACTGGTAAAAATCGATCCAAAATCTATTGGGGTGGGGCAATATCAACACGATGTTGATCAAACTAAGCTCAAGCAAAGCCTAGATACCGTTGTGGAAAGTTGTGTTAACCACGTAGGTGTCAACCTGAACACGGCGAGCAAGCATCTTTTAACATATATATCGGGGTTAGGCCCTCAGTTGGCAAAAAAAATCGTTGATTATCGTCAGGAGAAAGGGGGTTTTAAGAATAGGTTGGAACTCAAAAAGGTGACCCGACTTGGAGACAAAGCTTTCGAGCAGTGTGCAGGTTTTCTTAGAATTTCAGATGCCGATAATCCCCTTGATAACAGCGCAGTACACCCCGAAAGTTACCATATTATTGAAAAGATGGCGAAGGATTTAAGTTGTACGATTGTCGATTTACTTAAAGACGAAAGCCTAAGAGCAAAAATTGATATAAACCGATACGTTACAGATAAGATTGGTATCCCTACCCTAAAAGATATAATGGCTGAGCTTGCAAAGCCCGGAAGGGATCCGCGTCAAGGGATAAAAGTGTTTGAGTTTGCAGAAGGGGTGTTCTCAATGGAAGACCTGACCCCAGGTATGGTGGTTCCTGGTATTGTAACAAACATTACAAACTTTGGAGCCTTTGTCGATATTGGAGTTAAACAGGATGGATTAGTTCATATCTCGCAGCTTGCCGACAGGTATGTCACCAATCCCAACGATATTGTTAAGCTTCACCAACATGTTTCGGTAAAGGTACTAGAAGTGGATATTCCTAGAAAAAGAATACAACTTTCAATGAAAGGGATGTAGTTGTATTGAATCAACTTTTTTAACAAGCCAAAGACTTTCGTACTTTTAAATAATTAAACATTTAAATTCATACTTCAAATGGTGAAAACAATTAGAGAAGGGAAGGAAAGTGGTGGAAAATTACTCTTTCAGCTAGGAGTGCTGATTGCTACTTTCCTCCTTATTGCATTATCGGTTAAACTAACCTCCCCACCTAAGCCCCTTGGGCTTGATGCTCCAGAAGCTGAATTCTCATCAGCCCGTGCGTTCAGACATATTGAAGCTATTTGCAAGGAGCCAAGAATGATTGGAACACCTGAACATCAAAGAGTTGCCCAATACCTTGAGGATGAACTCACAAGATTAGGCTACGAGGTTGACATCCAAAGAACTACCACAACAAACTATGGTAATATCCCAATTTTTGCCAACGTAACAAACGTGATGGGTAGGATTAAGGGTGCCGACAATACAAAGGCCGTTCTGATTGTTGGTCACTACGATACTCAACCACACACTACTGGTGCTGCCGACGATGGTATTGCGTTAGCATCGATGCTTGAATCGGCAGAAATACTGAAAAAAAACTACACGCTATGTAATGACATTATCTTTTTGTTTACTGATGCTGAAGAGGTTGGATTGCTGGGAGCCATTGCGTTTGTTGAAGAGCATCCTTGGGTGAATGATGTTGGAATAGTTCTAAACATTGAGGCACGTGGTAACAAAGGTACAGCCCTTTCGTTCGAGGTAAGTTCAAATAATGGATGGATAATCAAAGAGTTCATGAAAAATGTTGAAAAACCTTTTGCTGGCTCAATGATGTATGAGGTTTACAAGATGTTACCCAACTACACCGATTTTACCATATTCAAAAACAAAGGGTTATCGGGTTTCAACGTGGCAATAGTAGAAGGATTTGAGAATTATCACAGTCCTACCGATACCCCCGAAAACCTCAGCCTTGCTAGTTTGCAACACATGGGTAGCTACGTTGTTAGTGTTGCAAAGCATTTTGGAAATATTTCACTCCACGAAACCAAAGCCAACGATTTAGTTTACTTCAATTTAATTGGCTCAAAAATGGTATCATATCCAATGAGTTGGAATATGCCGCTACTCGTTATTATTTTGATTCTTTTCGCGTTATTCTTGTTTCTGGGCTTTAAAAGGATGAAGTTGAGCCCGCTAAAAATTCTCTATAGCTTTCTGGCATGTATTGCAATAATTGCATTTACATCGATTTCAATTCATTATCTAAATATTTGGATTAAATCGATTTACTCTCATTACATTGTTTTCTACTCTAGTAACTTCTACAATGCTCAGTACTACTTCTATGCATACAAAGCACTCACTGTAGCTTTATCAACTTTTGCCTTCTACATGTTAATCAGGAAGATAAGCATATTCAACCTTTTAACATCTGTTTTTATAATATTTATCATTTTTTCGGTGGCAATTGTTTTGATAATACCTACTGCTTCGTACCTAACTTATGTTCCACTTGTTATGGTTCTGATAGTTTTCAATATTATACTTTGGTTTGAAATCGAACCTGCAAAAAATAGGAATATTTATTATCTTCTTATTTTTCTAGGAACTATTCCTTTCATTTTCGTGATATCTACCTACATTACAATTATTTACCACATATTTGGGTTAAGCTTACCCATTGCAGGTGTTGGGTTGCTTATGCTGCTCCTTTTAATGCTACTTCCTCTGATTGAAGGTGCATTAAGGCGTTTCAAACTCTATATTTCACTGTTTTCTGCAATAGTAACTATTCTTTTCCTACTGATTGCACACTCAAAATCACATCATTCAGAAAAGCAACCCCTTCAGAGTAACGTAATGTACGCCTGTTTGCTTGACGAGGGTAAATCGTACTGGTTGTCAGCATTTCATAAAACCGATGAGTGGAATCAACAGTTCTTTGAAGGCGCAGTGGTTGATTCAATTACAGAAATATATCCTAACAGAAAAGGACTGTTCCTGAAGAATGATGCTGAATTTATCGACTTCACTCCACCAGAGCTCAATGTTCTGTTCGATTCCATTGCAGACGGTGATAGGCACATTAGGTTCTCCGTTAAATCAACTATTGATGCAGGAGGATTTGAACTCCTTATCCCAAACACTTATAATATTTCTTCAATTGCTGTAAACAGCAAGAAGTCAAACAGTTTTGGCAAATTGGCTGGGACAAGTGGAGGGTATCTTATTAGATGCCTTAACCCAACTGATGAGGGGATGATCATTGATTTGAAATATTCGGGCGAACAAAATCTAGCATTTTCAATAATTGAGAAGAAACTTGGGTTACCTTTGTTTAGCTACATCGACCCAATGCCCAAAAGCATTATAAAAGGGGTTGGCTACGAAAGCTATGTTACGCTGGTAAAATGTAGCGTGAAACTATAATTTTGAGTGCTTTCATTGAGCTGTTTCAAAAGAGGTTAAGGAATAATGATTTTTGGTACAATAATTAACGTTATTGCTGTTGTAATTGGTGGAAGTTTGGGCTTGCTTTTTCAATCGAAACTGCCCGAACGTTTCACTAATACTTTCTTCCAGGCAATAGGTCTCTTCACCTTGTTCTTGGGTTTTAGCATGAGTTTGAAAACCAGTAACCCCCTGCTTTTGGTTTTCAGTTTGATTATTGGTGCTGTTATTGGAACCTTGCTGGATATTCAATTACGAATGGAAAACATTGGTGTCACTATACAACGAAAACTGAAGTTTAAGAATGGACGCTTTAGTGAAGGGTTTATTACTTCTTTTTTAATTTTTTGTATGGGTTCAATGACAATTCTTGGTGCTATTGAGGAAGGACTTGGCAATGAGCCTAAACTACTTCTGGTGAAAAGTTTAATGGATGGCTTCACTGCAATAGCGTTAACTTCAGCATTAGGTTTTGGGGTAGTTTTTTCAGTATTTCCACTTTTCATCTATCAAGGAGGATTAACTTTGCTAGCAAATCTTTTAGGTGATTCAATTAGCCAATTAATGATTGATGAGATAACAGCAACAGGAGGAGTACTATTGATTGGCTTAGGTATTACAATACTAGGAATAAGGAGAATTGACGTTTTAAACCTCCTTCCAGCTTTGTTTATTATTGTTCCATTGGTTTATTTCTTTGGTGGTATTTAGTTTTCATTTTTTTAATGTTAAAGTGAATATTTCAAATCTATTTAAGCTTACTTTGCATCGTTTTCAGAATCGATAGTGAGAGATGAATATAATCATTGCAGGAGCTGGTGAGGTCGGTACACACTTGGCAAAGATGCTTTCCAACGAGTATCATGATATTGTGGTAATTGATTCCGACGCCGAGAAGCTCTCGGAATTAGCAACTTCAACTGACCTTCTAGTTGTCGAGGGATCAGCAACTTCCATTTCAGCGCTTAAGCAGGCAAACATTAAAAAAGCCGACCTTTTTGTTGCAGTAACACGCTCGGAGGATGCCAATATTATTAGCGCAACCCTTGCAAAGAAGCTAGGTGCTTCGAAGGTTATTGCTCGTATCGACAATAATGAATACCTGCTGCCCAACAATAAAGAAATTTTCCTGAATCTTGGGATAGACTCATTAATCTATCCCGAGAAGCTTGCGGCAAAGGAAGTTATTGGGTTGTTAGGTCAAACCAGTTCTACCGAATTCGTAGATTTTTCGGGAGGGAAGCTTTCGCTTGCGGTTTTTAAGCTCGAAGAGGATGCACCGGTTATCAGCAAGTCCCTAATCCAAGCAACCAAGCAGAACGAAAAATTAGAATTTCGTGCTGTTGCCATCACCCGCGAGGGTGAGACACTGATTCCCAGAGGAAACGATGTATTCAAAGTTAACGACATGGTTTATGTTATCACGAACCAAAGTGGTATTAAAGCCATGCTTGAGTACTCTGGCAAAAAGAATATTGAGGTGAACAACCTGATGATTCTTGGGGGAAGCAGGATTGGTGTTAGGATTGCTTCGGATCTTGAGAAAGAGGTAAACGTTAAGATCGTTGATTTTGATAAGGAGAAGACCATTCGGCTTGCCAACTACTTCAAGAATGCCCTTGTTATTCATGGTGATGGAAGGAATACAGAGCTTTTGATGCAAGAAGGGTTACCCTACATGGATGCATTTGTTGCTGTTACAGGAAACTCTGAAACAAACATCCTTTCATGCATCATCGCCAAACGCTTAGGTGTTAAAAAAACCATTGCCGAGGTTGAAAACCTTGACTATATTCAGCTTGCTGAGGGGATGGGCATCGATACTGTTATCAACAAGAAACTCATTACCGCCAGTAGAATATTCCGCTATACCATGAGTACCGAGGTTTCAAGTATAAAGTGCCTTACTGGTAGCGATGCAGAAGTGCTGGAATTCATCGTCAAACCGAATGCCCCTGTAACAAAAGGTAAGGTTAAAGAAATCAACTTTCCGAAGGATGCAATAATTGGCGGTGTGGTTCGCGGCGACTCAAGCTACATCGCAAAGGGTGATACTGAAATAAAAGCTTACGACCGTGTTGTGGTTTTTGCTTTACCCTCGGCAATCAATAAGGTTGGTAGGTTCTTCAATTAGAAAGCCTTTACTTTCCCGAATACTTCCGTCAGAAGTACAAAAAAAAGTGGGTAAGCTACTTACATCGCACCGCTACAACCACTTACCCTTGCTACCTTCCGGTCCTGGGGGAGTTCAGCGGGAGCTGGTCGTATAAGACTTACCCACCTGCAAAGGTACAAACATTTTGACTTGTTTCAATACGAATTGCCCTTTTTTTTAGTTTTTCTAATATCTTTGCTTTGAAAACACAAACAATGCTACCAACCTAAAAAACTAATAATCAATGGAATTACAGAAGAATATCACGTTAAAAAGTTCTATGACCTACGGTTTAATCCTAGGCTTAGCCTTGATTTTTATCCACCTTGTTCAATATGTTTTAGATATTTACAAGGCCTCGATGTTAATAAGTCTTATTAACTACGGTGTAATTATTGGAGCAATTATTTATGGAACAATCCGTTTCCGCGATGATGAGATGCAAGGCAATATTTCCTACGGAAAGGCAGTTGGTTTTGGAATTTTAATTTCGCTGTTCGCTTCAATTATTTACGGCTTTTACTTCTTCCTGCTAACTACTTTTATCGATCCCAACTACATGGAAGGGGTTTATGCAATGCTCGAGGAACTTTATCTTGATAAAGGTATGAGTGAAGATCAGGTTGAAATGGCCATTGAGATGGCCAAGAAGTTTCAAAGCCCAATGATGTTGCTATTCTCTTCAATTTTCGGGTTTGTTTTCATGGGTACTCTGTTTTCGTTAATTACCTCAATTTTTTTGAAGAAAGAAAAGCCGCTATTCGAAAATACTGAAAGTTAGAACTTGTGAATAGTCAATCACCTGACATATCCATTGTCGTCCCATTATTCAACGAAGAAGAATCGCTACCTCATCTAGTTGAATGGATTGATAAAGTTCTTTCGGAAGCCAATTTTACATTCGAAGCAATCCTTGTAGATGATGGTAGTAACGATAGCAGTTGGGAAGTTATAAGATTGCTTTCGTTGAAGCATAGCTTTGTAAAAGGGATTAAGTTTCGAAGAAACTACGGTAAATCGGCAGCGTTACATGTAGGTTTTCAGGCAGCTCAGGGAAGAGTGGTAGTAACCATGGATGCCGACCTTCAGGATAGTCCTGAGGAAATTCCTGAACTTTACAGAATGGTGGTCGATGATGGCTTCCATTTAGTGTCGGGGTGGAAGAAAAAAAGGCACGACCCATACTCAAAAACAATTCCTAGCAAACTTTTCAACAGTACAGCCCGTGCCTTTACCGGAATAAAGCTACACGACTTCAACTGTGGTCTTAAGGCTTACAGAAAAGATGTTGTAAAAAGTATTGAAATCTTTGGCGAAATGCACCGTTATATCCCGATTCTAGCCAAACAGGCTGGATTCAGCAGGATTGGCGAAAAGATTGTGCAGCATCAGGAGAGAAAGTTTGGTGTAACAAAATTTGGCTTCGAGAGATTCCTTAATGGATTCCTCGACCTGTTTACTGTAAGTTTTATGACTCGCTTCGGGAAGAAACCGATGCACCTCTTCGGCACATTAGGTACGCTAATGTTTCTTGTAGGAGGAGGAATTGCTTTCTGGCTAATTGGTACAAAGATTTACGCACAAATTAATCATTTGAAATATAGAATCGTAACCGAGCAGCCCCTATTTTACATTTCCCTGGTAATGGCTATCATAGGTGCTCAGCTTTTCCTCGCTGGATTCCTTGGTGAGCTGATTTCACGCAATTCTGCCGAGAGAAATCATTATTTAATTGAGGATGAGATTAATGGTGGGCAAAAAATGATATAGCTATGGATTTGCCTAAGGATGAGTTTCGTAAGAAGTTATACCTGATTATCTTTGGCTCCTGCTCACCAGCAGGAAGGCTATTCGATGTGGTATTGCTTTATACTATCCTCATTAGCCTTTTGGTTGTTATGCTCGAGAGCGTTCAACCTCTGAATAATATATATGGTCAATATTTCAGAGCAATTGAATGGGTTGTTACAATTCTTTTTACTGTTGAGTATGCTTTACGTGTTTACGTTGTTAATCGTCCTCGAACTTACATATTCAGTTTTCTTGGCATTGTCGATTTTCTATCCTTCTTCCCAACCTACTTCATTTTCTTTTTCCCTGGTTTGCAATTTCTAATGATGCTAAGGGTTGTTAGGCTTCTGAGGGTGTTCAGAATCCTTAAACTTCAACGGTACATCAAGGAAATTCAAATCATTACCCGTTCACTAAAGGCAAGCCGATACAAGATTTTTGTTTTCATGATGACGGTGTTTACCATAGTGCTTATTGTTGGGACGATGATGTACATGATTGAAGGCCCAGAAAACGGTTTTTCTAGCATTCCGGAAAGTATCTACTGGGCTGTTGTTACCATCACCACCGTTGGTTATGGCGATATCGCCCCTTCCACTGCAATAGGTAAGTTTCTGGCTATGTTTCTTATGTTTACAGGTTATTCAATTCTTGCCGTTCCAACTGGTATAGTAACAGTTGAAATGACTAAGCACTCACATACTGAAACTGCCGATAAGATCTGTAAGAATTGTCATAGTGAAGACCACGAGCCCGATTCAATTTATTGCAGACATTGCGGGAAAAAACTTGAACTTGAAACAATTAACAAGTCTGTCCATTAGCTATTTTTTCTTATATTGCAAAAACATTCCTATAGGGTCTAAACTAAACTAGTGAAATCCAGTCAAACATTAATATTTTTTATCATTAAACCCTCATTAAAATGCAAAAGATACTTACCCTTTTAATCGCTTTAGTTATTTGTTTTCAAACACTTAATGCTCAAGTTGAAAAATATCATCGTTTAAAAATTAATACCCCAGAAGCAACCGATATTAACAAGTTGGCTTCATTAGGGATTTCACTTGAAAACCTTGAGAGCAAACCGAATGTTTTCATCATTGGTGAATTCTCGGAAACTGAAATTGAACTTATTGACGCATCAGGGCTTCGCTATGAGGTTGTAATAGATGATGTTTCCTCGTACTACCAGCAAAGAAATGCTAAGTATAACATCGAAGAGCTGAACAACGAGATGAAGGCTAAGCGTCGGAATTACTTTGGGTATGTAACTCCTGCCAATTTCTCTTTGGGCAGTATGGGTGGCTACCATACCTATCAGGAGCTGTTGAATGAACTTGATGAAATGAAGTCCCTCTACCCTAACCTAATTTCAACAAAAGCAGCTATTGGATTAACCAATACCATTGAAAACAGGCCTGTTTACTGGGTACGAATTTCCAACGACCCACAGGCTAACCAGGATAAACCTAAGGTGCTTTACACAGCCCTTACACATGCTCGCGAACCTGCATCGATGCAGCAAATGCTTTATCAGATGTGGTATATTCTGGAGAACTATGAAACAAACCCAGAGATACAGTATCTGGTTGACAACCTTGAGTTGTTTTTTATCCCTTGTGTTAACCCCGATGGTTATATCTACAACCAAACCACCAACCCAAACGGTGGTGGAATGTGGCGAAAAAATAGAAGGAATAATGGAGGATCGATGGGGGTTGATTTAAATAGAAATTTCGGTTACCAATGGGGATACGACAACTCCGGATCCTCGCCCAACGGCTCCTCGGATACATACCGTGGAACTGCTCCTTTTAGCGAGCCAGAAACACAGCTTGTAAAACAATTTGTTGAAACAAGAGAATTCACCCTTGCACTAAACAACCATACCTACAGTGATATCTTAATCTACCCCTGGGGCTATTCAAATTTTCTTACACCTGATGCTAACATTTTTATTGAATATGCTAAGTTACTTACCTCTGAAAACGGGTACGTTTACGGAACATGCTATGAAACACTCAATTACACAGCAAATGGGGTTAGCGATGACTGGTTCTATGGCGAGCAGACCACAAAAAATAAGGTTTTTGCATTTACCCCCGAAGCTGGTTCCCCATCCGATGGTTTTTGGCCTGCTGTTAATAGAATCGAGGAAATATGTGCCGGACACACAGGGATGAACCTTTACCTTGCACGCTTTGCTCTCCCCTACGCATCGATAACCGATAAGTCCTCAAGAATATTCAACACGTTAACCACTCCTGTCCCATTCGATCTTCGCTCCCTAGGGCAGGTTGAAAACCCAACATATACAGTCTCAATTGTTCCAATTACATCGAACATACAGACTGTTAGCAACCCTGTAACTTATAGCAACATGGATGTACTTGAGGTTGTTACCGATACAATTTTCATTACCTTCAAACCCAATATCTCCAATGGTGAAATAGTGAAATTCTTGTTTTCCCTCGATAATGGGACTTTCACCTATACCGATACCATTACAAAGGTTTATGGTGCCTCTGAAATCATTATCGATGATCCATGTAGTAATATGAACAACTGGATTAGCTCCTCGTGGAATACAACAACCCAGCATTACTACTCTTCTCCAACCTCAATAAACGATAGTCCTGGCGCCAACTACCCAAACAATTCGAATACTCATATTACCCTTGCCTTCGATGTGGACCTTACGGATGCCGTTATGGCCTGGGTTGAGTTTATGGCACGCTGGAACATTGAAGCCAACTGGGATTACGCTCAGTTTATGGTTTCTACCAACAACGGGACCACCTGGATTCCTTTGCAAGGAAAACACACTGTGATGGGCGGCAGCAATCAGGATACCAACAAGCCACTTTATCATGGTAATCAAAACCAATGGGTTAAGGAAGAGGTTTCGCTCGACAACTACCTTGGTTCAACCATAAAACTCCGGTTCAGACTAGTTAGCGATGTAACAATAAATGGGTTGGGTTTCTTTTTCGATGATTTCAAGCTTGAGAAGATGGTTGCCTCAACAAACCCAATCATCAGCTTACCAGAAGAAATAGTCTTTAATCAAGGTGAAGTAGTATCCATCGATGCTCGCGACTATATCTCAAACTTCAACACCAGCCTAACCCTTTCGTGGAGTGGAAACCAAAATATCTCGATTGTGAACAACGACTGGATTCTTTCCATTACAAACTCAAGCCCTTCATGGAGCGGTGAAGAGGTTGTTACATTTACAGTTAATGGTGATAGCGGCGAATCCTCGTGTGATGTTTCAATAACCTGTGTATTTACAAACACAGTACCTGTAATTGTAGGTCAATCATTTGTGTACACCCTTATGGATACACCTATTGATCTTTCTCTTGACTTCTTAATGGTTGAAGATAACGACAATAACTTTCCTGATGATTTTACGCTTTTAGCTTACCCTGGAGAAAACTTCACGCTTGAAAATCTTACAGTTAGCCCAATCGAGGGCTATACAGGGCTTATCTATGTCCCTGTAGCTGTTTACGATGGTATTAGCACCAGCGAAACGTTCAACCTTGAAATACTGGTAATTGACCCGGCAAGTATTCCTGTTATTGTTGGACAAAATTATGTATTCACATTAATGGACACACCCATAGAACTATCCTTCGAATACTTGAAAGTTGTTGACGAAAACAACACTTACCCCGATGGTTTTACACTTTCTGCCTTTGAGGGAGACAATTACACTCTCGATGACCTCACCGTAATACCTTCAGAAGGTTTCATTGGAAATATTTTTGTTCCCGTTACTGTATCGGATGGATTAAATACAAGCAATGTTTTTAACCTTGTTATTGAAGTGATTAACCCTGCAAATATTCCAAGTATTGTAGGTCAAAACTACGTTTACACATTAATGGGAAGCCCAATTTTGCTTTCCATTGAATTTCTTTTGATTGAGGATGAGGATAGCGTCTTCCCCAATGATTTTTCCCTAACGGCATATCCAGGTGAAAACTACAGTTTAAGTCAACTAACAATTACACCCTCTGAAGGTTTTATTGGATTTATTTCTGTCCCAGTAGTAGTATTCGATGGTACTTTCACCAGCGAGATATTCAACCTTGAAATTGAGGTAATTAACCCAGCAAATGTGCCAACAATTACTGGACAAAACTATGTTTCTACAAGTATTAACACTCCTCTTCTTTTATCGCTCGATTTTCTGATTGTTGAGGATGAGGATAGCTTATTTCCAGATGAATTCATTCTAAATGTGTTTGCTGGTAGTAACTACACCATTAGTAATCAAACTATTACACCAACATCAAATTTTATTGGTTTTCTTTCAGTGCCTGTTTCAGTTTCAGATGGTACTTTCACCAGCGAAATATTCAACCTTGAGGTAGAAGTAATAAACACAACCATTACTCCCGTAATAACTGGCCAGCAGCAAGTTTCTACCAACAAAGGGATTACTCTAAGCCTGTCATTGGACCACCTGATAGTTGAGGATGAAGACAGTGTTTACCCCGACGATTTCACCCTTTTTGCGTTTGAAGGTGACAACTACTACCTTGAAAATCTTCAAATCACTCCACATCAGGAGTTTGTAGGCAGCATCTTTGTACCTGTTGCAGTTTCCGATGGAATTAATACTAGCGAAATTTTCAACCTTGAGGTAGTAGTTATTGATCCTTCAAACGATGTAATTAGTCAAACAGGAGATGTTTCAATTCGATATGTTGCTAAGGATAGGTTGCTTTACATTGAATTTAACCCATCAGCAGGCTACAAGAGAGCAGATATAATCAATATTCTTGGTAGTACCGTTGATTCGAAGCCCATTGAAACAAATCAGAAATTTATTGTATTCAATGTTAACAGGTTATCAAGTGGTGTGTTTGTTATAAGACTTCTAGGCAAAGGTGAATCGTTTATTGCAAGAAAGATAGTATTGTAGGATTTTTTATTTTGAAACTAAATTACGTACTATGGTTACAAAAAACGGTAAAATTCTGGTAGTTGATGATAATGAGGATATACTATTTGCCCTCAAACTTTTACTAAAGCCACACACAGAGGTAGTTATCACCACCTCAAACCCTAACGACATTCCCGACCTAATCACTCGTCAGGATTTCGATGTGATACTCCTTGACATGAACTTCACTAAGGATGCAATTAGCGGACAGGAGGGTTTTAACTGGCTTGAGAAAATATTAGAGATTGACCCAACAGCCATTGTAGTATTCATAACGGCTTATGGCGATGCTGAGAAAGCAGTGAAGGCTATTAAATCGGGTGCTACTGATTTCATCCTTAAACCTTGGCAGAACGAAAAGCTTATTGCAACTATTTCATCGGCAGTGAAACTAAAGAAGTCGCAGCAGGAGGTTTCGGATCTTAAGGAAAGACAAAAGGAGATAAGCTATGTAATGGATACCCCTTTCCATGATTTCGTTGGTAAATCGGAATCGATGATGGAGGTTTTCAACACCATAAAAAAGGTTGCCCGAACCGATGCTAATGTACTTATTCTTGGGGAGAACGGAACGGGTAAAGAACTTGTTGCCAGGGCTCTTCACAGAGACTCCATTAGAAACGATGAGGTTTTTATAAGCGTTGACCTTGGTTCTATTGCCGAAACACTGTTCGAGAGCGAACTTTTTGGCCATGAAAAGGGCTCATTTACTGATGCCAAGAAGGACAAGCCTGGTCGTTTTGAGATAGCCCACCGAGGAACACTTTTTCTCGATGAAATTGGAAACCTCTCCCTACCCCTTCAATCTAAGCTGCTTACAGTTATCGAACGACGTGAGGTCATAAGAGTGGGTGCAAACAAACCCAAGCCAATAGATGTTCGATTAATATGTGCTACAAACAATAATATTCACCAGATGGTTAGCGATGGTACATTCCGTCAGGATTTATTGTATCGGGTGAATACTGTTGAGATTCACCTTCCCCCTCTAAGGGAAAGGTTTGGGGATATCCCATTACTAGCCAACCATTTCTTAGGGATTTATACCAAGAAGTACAAGAAGAACATCAAGGGCATTTCCAGTGAAGCTTTCAAAAAACTCGAATCTTACCGTTGGCCTGGAAACGTGCGTGAGCTTCAGCATGCAATTGAAAGGGCAATAATTATGTGCGACACAAACGTGCTCCAACCCGACGATTTCTTCCTTTCAACTCAACAGAAGCCATCGTCAAGTAGTGGTATTGATTTTGATACCTACAACCTCGATGAAATAGAGAAATCAATCATTGTTAAAGTGCTCAAGCAGTACCAAGGAAATATTACTCAAGCTGCAACTGAGCTTGGAATCACCAGAACATCGCTCTATCGTAGAATGGAAAAGTATGATTTATAGAAACTTCAGGGTTAATTCCAGCATTAGGTTGGTACTAATAACCCTAACTATCTTTGCATTCTTCTACACATGGATTAACTATGAATTTTTCATCACCCCTGTGTTGATAGGATTCTTCTGTTTGATTCAGATTTACGCATTGTATAAATATATCGATAAAACAAACCGCGATTTAGCCAGTTTCCTGGAGTCGATTCGTTTTTCGGAATTTACCCGCTCGTTTCAAGTTGAAGGCATGGGAAGTTCGTTCGATGAGCTGAGCAAGGCCTTCAACGATGTAATAAAAGATTTCCAAACCGTTCGAAGCGAGAAGGAGGAGCATTTTCAATACCTACAAAGCATTGTTCAGAACATCGAGGTAAGTATCATTGCTTACCAACGCGATGGTACTGTTGAAATGATAAACAAAGCAGCCAAGAAGCTGTTCCAGATTTCAGGACTAAAAAATATAAAACAGCTATACGTAGTTAGTCCTGAAATTGTTGACAAGCTACTCAGTCTTAGCCCAGGTGATAACTTGTTGGTTAAGGTACAGCAGGAAGACGATATCTTACAGCTTGCCATTAATGGGTCCGAAATAAAGATACACAACAAGAATATTGTCCTTGCCACAATAAAGAACATCCAAAGTGTTTTGGAAGAACAGGAAACCGAAGCATGGCAAAAGCTTATTCGTGTTCTCACCCATGAGATCATGAACTCAATCACACCCATTGCTTCGCTCTCGTCAACAATCGATATGATGATTAAGTCGATTCACGACTCAAAGGAGGTTGACCCAAATGCACCACTCGACGAAGAGACCGTTGGAGAAATTCAGCAAGGGTTAAAAACTATACATAAGCGAAGCACTGGCCTTATGCACTTTGTGGACACTTATAGAAATCTCACACGAATACCTAAGCCAAATTTCAGAATTATTTCTGTTAAAGGGCTATTCGATAATATTATTCCTCTTATGGACGAGGAGATTAGGCAAGCAGGTATTTCCTTGGTTGTTGAGGTTGAGCCCCCGAACATGGAATTCTCCGGCGACATGGAACTTTTAGAGCAAGTTGTTATCAACCTTCTAAAGAATGCCATCCATGCCCTTGAAGGACATCCAAGTCCAACCCTTAGCTTGAAGGGCTACCTTAACAAACGTGGAAGGGTAACCATCCAGGTAACTGATAATGGTGATGGTATCCTACCTGAAGTGCTCGATAAAATTTTCATCCCTTTCTTTACCACCAAACCCAAGGGTTCAGGAATTGGACTAAGCCTTTCACGCCAAATCATGCGCCTACATAACGGCAGCATAACAGCCTTTTCGAAACCTGGTGAAGGGGCATCTTTTACGTTAACTTTTTAGAGTTTAGGTTTATGATATAAGTGAGATATTTCGAATACAAATCTTTTTTTATTGTATCTTTATCCGTTTTATTTTGTACAACAATGCCGAAACATAAGTATAGGTTTAATCCCGAATCGTTAAGCTTTATCAAGGAACGGAGCACTCTAAAACAGAGGTTCTGGAAGGGATTCAACTACTTATTAGGGAGCGTTGTTGTCTCAATCCTTTACTACATTGTTTTCTCTTTCTTCTTTGATACACCCGAAGAGCGTGGTCTTCGAAGAGAAAACCAGGAGCTGGTGCTTCAGCTGGAACTTTTCAATAAAAAATTCGATCATGTAACCGCCGTACTCGAAGACATTCAACAAAGAGACGACAACATCTACAGAACCATTTTCGAAGCCGAACCGATTCCAAGTACGGTTCGATCAGCAGGAATTGGAGGGGTTGACCGCTATAGTGACCTTGAGGCTCTTTCCAACTCTGAACTAGTGATTCAAACAGCTAAACGGCTGGACAAAATAGCAAAGCAAGTATATATACAATCGAAGTCGTTCGACGAGGTGATTGAAATGGCCAAGCGAAAAGAAGAAATGATTGCAAGCATTCCTGCAATACAACCTGTATCGAACAAAGACCTTCGTCGGGTAGCCTCTCCTTTTGGAGTGAGAATGCACCCCTTCTACAAAGTGCTAAAAATGCACACTGGAATGGACTTTACAGCACCAACTGGTACAGAAATATATGCAACCGGAAACGGGGTAGTAACCGATGTAATCTATTCGTCCAGAGGATATGGCAATACCATTATTATCGACCATGGCTTCAGCTACACAACACTTTATGCCCACCTAAGTAAAATTATTGTTCGTCGGGGTCAAAAAGTTAAAAGAGGTGATATTATTGGACTAGTTGGAAACACAGGCATGAGCATGGCGCCTCATCTTCATTACGAGGTAAGAAAGAACGACGAACCAATTAATCCCATCAACTTCTATTTCAACGACCTTACACCCGAGGAGTACGACAAGATTATTGAACTTGCCGCACAGAGCGGTCAATCGCTCGACTAGCACTTTCCCTTATATTCAAACAAAAAAAATTGACAGAATGGTAGTGAAACACATCCGACTGATTCTCATAATCTGCCAAATCATTTCTTTTCCCTCAACTGTATTATTCTCTCAAACTGAGAATAACACCGAGACTAAAGGGAGTCATCTTATTTCAATTATTGGAGTTGGTGACATCATGCTTGGGACTGACTTCCCAAGCAAAAGTTTCCTTCCTCCAAACAACGATTGTATGCCCCTTTTAGAGCCAGCAAAGCATATATTGTTGGATGCCGATATCACATTCGGAAACCTAGAAGGTTGTTTCCTAAACGAAGGTGAAGTGGCAAAGCGTTGCAAAGATAGCACTAAGTGTTTTGCATTTAAAATGCCTGAGAAGTATATCTCTTGTCTTGTTGAAACAGGATTCGATGTTGTAAGTTTAGCAAACAATCATATTGGTGATTTTGGTGATGCTGGTCGATCAACCACCATGCGCCTTCTTGACTCGGTTGGTATAAGCTATGGGGGACTTCTTTCAAAACCCACCGCAATATTTGAACGAGCAGGTTTGAAGATTGGATTTTGCGCCTTTGCTCCAAACTTTGGCACATGCAGTATAAACGATATTGAAGCTGCTAAAAAGCTCGTTTCAGAGCTGAAGAGGCAAGTAGATATCGTGATTGTTTCGTTCCACGGTGGTGCCGAAGGTGCAGAGCACGTTCATGTTACACGAAAAACTGAGGTCTTCTATGGCGAGAACCGAGGGAATGTTTACGAGTTTGCACGACATGTAATTGATGCCGGGGCCGATGTTGTGTTTGGGCATGGACCACATGTTACACGCGCTATCGACCTTTACAAGGGACGTTTTATTGCCTATAGCCTCGGAAATTTTTGCACCTACGGCAGATTTAATCTTCGTGGACCAAATGGTTTTGCACCTATTGTGAAGATACATGTTGAAAAAAATGGTAAATTTGTCGAAGGGCAAATCTTTCCTATTGTCCAAGAAGGAAAGGGCATGGTTAAACTTGATCCAAACCTTCAGGCTGTAAAAGAGATACAGAGGTTGACAGGGAAAGACTTTCCTGATTCGAAGTTGATTATCTCCGAATCTGGTTCCATCTTACTAAAACACTAGACCCATGCCATACAAAGAGCAGAAAATCGAAAAACTTTACTACACAATTGGCGAGGTTGCCAATATGTTTGGAGTAAACACATCCCTTATTCGTTTCTGGGAAAAGAATTTCGATGTGATTAAACCCAAAAAGAATAAGAAAGGTAACCGTCTTTTTACAAAAAGCGATATCAATAATTTCAAGCTAATCTTCCATCTTGTGAAGGAACAAAGGTTAACCCTTGAGGGTACAAGGAAAAAGCTGGCTGAGAACAGGCAGGAAACCATCAACAACTTTGAGGCAATTGAATCGTTGAAACGAGTCAGAAGCATGCTACTCGAGGTAAGCGAAGCACTTTAATAAATCATATTTCAATGACCGTTAGAGAGGTATGCAAGATAATTGAGGAATTTGCTCCAGTAGGATACCAAGAGAGCTACGACAATTCCGGGCTACTGGTAGGTTCACTTGATAGCTTAGTGAATGGAGTTCTTATATCGCTTGATGTTACTCCTGAAGTTGTAGATGATGCCCTAGTTAAAGGAGCTAACCTTATCATTGCTCATCACCCGGTGATTTTTTCAGATATAAAACGTTTAACTGGCTCCACTTACACTGAAAAAACTCTCATAAAAGCTATAAAAAACGGTATCTCAATTTATTGCGCCCATACCAACCTCGATAGCGTTTGGAATGGGGTTAGCATTGCTTTTGCCAATAGGATTGGATTAATAAATACACGAATTCTTAGCCCGGCAAGCGACCAGCTTGTTAAGCTTACATCTTTTGTCCCACACGAGAATGTTGATGAAGTTCGAGCCGCAATGTTCAACGCTGGAGCTGGCCATATTGGCGAATACGACCAGTGCTCTTTCAATCTTGAAGGCAAAGGAACTTTCAGAGCAAGCGATGCTGCGAACCCTCATGTTGGAGAAAAAGGAATCCTACATCAAGAGCCTGAAACCAGAGTTGAGGTTATTGTTCCAAAGCCAATACTTCCAAAGGTTATTCAAGCCCTCATGGTTGCTCACCCCTACGAAGAGGTTGCATACGACGTGTACCCTTTATTGAACAAGAACCCAAGAGTAGGGCTAGGAGTTTTTGGCAAGCTTCCTGTTGCCCAGGATGAGAATACTTTTCTGAAAAAAATAAAGAATACGTTTCAGGTAGGATGCCTAAAGCACTCTCCATTACTTGGTAAGCCCATCGAAAAAGTTGCCTTTTGCGGTGGATCAGGGGCAAGCTTGCTAAAACATGCAAAGGCACTTAGTGCCGATGTTTTCATTACGGCTGATATTAAGTACCATCAGTTTTTTGATGCCGAAAGAGAGATTATTCTTGTTGATATGGGACATTTTGAAAGCGAACAAATTGCAATTGATATTTTTTATGAACTTATTACAAAAAAAATTCCTACTTTTGCAGTCCAAAAATCCAGCGTAAAAACCAATCCAATTAACTATCTTTAAGAACACAAGGTATGGTAGTAGAAAAGAGTAAAATGGCTGATGTTTCTGAGATGTCAACCGAAGAGAAGCTTAGAATCCTTTTTGAACTTCAGCAGATTGATTCTAAAATTGACCAGATAAAAACCCTACGAGGTGAATTGCCCCTTGAAATACAAGACCTTGAGGATGAGATTATTGGGCTTGAAACTCGAATTGGCAATCTCAATACCGAAGTTGCTGAACTCAACGATATGGTTTCTAAAAAGAATCTTGAGATAAAGAATTCCGAAGGTCTTATATCAAAATATAGCGAACAGCAAAAGAACGTTCGCAATAATCGAGAGTACGACTCTCTATCTAAGGAAATAGAGTACCAAACGCTTGAAATTGAGTTAAGTCAAAAAAGGATTAGGGAATACCAGCAACAAATCAAAGATAAAAAGAGTTTAATTGAGCAAGCACAGGAACAACTCGAAGAGATTAGCAATGACCTTCAGAATAAGAAGCTTGAGCTTGACAGCATAGTGGGTGAAACCCAAAAAGAGGAAGAGGAACTTCTTAGGCGTTCCGAAGCTTTCCATGAGATCATTGAACCACGTCTTCTTACTGCATACAAAAGGATTAGGGAAAATGCTCGCAATGGTCTTGCTGTTGTAACAGTAAAACGCGATGCTTGCGGTGGTTGCTTTAATAAGATTCCTCCGCAGCGGCAGCTCGACATTAGGGTTCGTCGTAAGATTATTGTTTGTGAGTATTGTGGTAGGATTCTTGTTGATGATGAGTTTGCCGATGGTAATGCCGAATAGCAGCATCCCGCTAGGCAAGTACCTCCATCATCATTTCCCGACTCAATACATCCAGAGGATTTGAAGACCCCACAAACTGGTCAGCCAGCAATTGCTTGCTTTCTTGAAGTTTTCTTATCTTTTCCTCAACCGTTTCAACTGAAATAAAACGGTAAACAAAAACCTTATTGGTTTGGCCAATACGATGGGCGCGTGCTAGCGCCTGATTCTCTGTTGCTGGGTTCCACCAAGGATCAAGGATAAGAATATAATCGGCAGCGGTTAGATTTAACCCCACACCTCCAGCCTTAATGGATATTAAGAAAACCTTGGTATTGGAATCATTCTGAAATTCTTCAACAACCCTCTCCCTGTTAATCGTTGAACCAATAAGCTTCTGGTAACCAATCCCATTCTCCAACAAGTATTCTTCAACAATTTCAAGGTGTTTCACGAAGGAAGAAAAAACCAGCATCTTATGCCCCTCTACCACAAGGGTTTCAATATTTCTAACAATCTCTTCGAATTTTCCTGATGGGTAACCCTTGTATTCATCGATTAGCCCGGGATGGTTTGCTAGCTGTCGTAAACGGGTTAAACCCCGAAGAATAGAGATAGATGATTTACCATACCCTTGTTTTTCAATCGATTCGATTATTTCATTACGAACCATCGACTTTTCAACCTCGTATATTCTTTTTTGTTCCTCATTCAGATTGCAGTAAACAACTTGCTCGTTAAGGTCGGGAAGTTCCGGGGCTACTTCCTCTTTTGTACGCCTTAGAATGATTGGTTTCACAAGCTTAAGCAGGTTACTCTTTGCATGT
>CAYZSD010000003.1:0-24582 GCA_964481075.1 uncultured Rikenellaceae bacterium
GGAAGTGTTAGAAGTATCCGAAAAGTTTGCGCTTCAAATTGAAAATATTATTGCCTCAACAAACGAAATTGAAAATAACGACTTACTGAATGAAAGGGTAAAGAAAGCGTGTGAGTACTTCGGCGAAAAGCTCAATGCTTTTTCTGAGATCATTGAAAGTCAAACTATTGATTGCGACAATAAAGAAATAAGGAAAAACCTTAAAGAACATGCAGATAGAATCTTCTCCATCATACACTTAAAAATAATGTGTTTGAAAAGCTGTTCAAATGGGTTTAACGTAAAAGTTTATACAACTGCAAGGGCAAAAGCATCAATTGAGAAACCTTTGCGTAAAGATTCCTCGAAAAAGGCAGGTGACATTAGCTATTCCTCAATAAAGCATCCAACTCTATACAATGATTTAAAAGAATGGCGTGAGAAGAAGGCAGGAGAAATGGGTCTCAGCGTATATGATGTGCTACCACAAAATATCATGGTTATGATTTCAAATGCTCTTCCTCCCAATAAAACTGCTCTTAAAAGAATAAAAGGTTTTGGAAAAAAACGAATTGAAAAGTACAGCTCAGACATCCTTAAAATAATACTAACTTACTGTAAAGAAAAGGAACTCAATGTTTCAAGTGGAAGTGAATTTGACAATCAGACCAAGGAATTGCCAAAAGAAGATTCCAAAACAATAACATTTAATCTTTTTAAGAAAGGAAGGACAATTCAGCAAATCGCCCATGAACGTCAGCTCTCGGTTTCTACCATCGAGGATCACCTTACCTATTACATCGCAAAGGAGTTCCTTTCAATTGAGGAATTAGTTCCTCCCGAAAAAATTGATGCAATAACTCAGTACTTCATTAATGCTGAAAACTTAAGGCTAATACCAGCAAAGGAGGCTTTGGGTAATAGTTTTTCGTACAAAGAGATTCGATGGGTTTTAAGATATCTTAGAGAAAAAGGATTGATTAAAAATGAATTAGATACCCACTAAACAAATCTACAATTAAAAAATTACTTAGCAATAAACCTTACCGAACTTGCTTTAAACGAAATCCATACCTCTTTACCAATTTCCAGTTCCAATCGTCTAATTGAATCGGTAGAGACAAGGGCATAAACTGGTACGCCAATATCGACTACAACTTCAATACCCAACTTTTGTGGATAAAAATCGGTTATCTTTCCTCTGAAGCAATTCATTGCACTCGTAGGAAACGATTGGGTTGATATAAGTACGCTATTTTCGGGAAATGTTACATACCCATTACCCTGCTCGTTTGAATGTAAGTAAATCTTAATGTTACCTTTAAGCTTTGCTTCTGAAATATCACTGTTTGAAACTGTATCGACCGAAGCACTGAAAAAGTTGCGGATTCCACCAAACTCAGCTACGAACGATGACATTGGTTTACTAAAAACTTCTTGGGGAGTACCTGTTTGCTCAATAACGCCATCCTTCATAACAGCAATTCGATTAGCCAGGGCTATTGCCTCCTCAAAATCGTGAGTTACATGAATTATTGTTTGGCCATTTCGGTTGAGGTTTCGAAGTAATACACGTACATCAGCCCTAAGCTCAACATCGAGTGAAGAAAGTGGCTCGTCAAGTAGAAGAATTTCTGGTTCAAGGGCAAGGGTACGTGCAAGGGCAACCCTCTGTTGCTCGCCACCAGAAAGGGTAACAGGGTATCGACGAAGAAGATGAGAAATTGAAAACTTGTTGGCCAGCTCTATAACCTTTCGAGTTACATTTGACCTACTATATCCCTTCCTTACAAGAGGATACGCAATATTATGCCTGACCGAAAGGTGTGGAAAAAGTGCTAAATCCTGAAAAACAAGACCAACATTGCGTTGTTGAATAGTTTTGGCTAGCAAATCTTCACCATTAAGCATTATGCTCCCTGAATCAGCCCGAATCAGTCCTGCAATAATCTCAAGAACAATGCTTTTCCCTGCACCAGAAGGGCCTAAAACTATGAAGTAATCGCCTCTTCCAACCTCAAAAGAGACATCCTTTAGAGAGAAAGAGCCAAACGATTTACATAATTTCTCAACTCTAAGCATCCTTCCTCTTTTTTACAGCAAGAAAACGAATTGCAACGAATACAGCAAGGCTAATAGCAATAAATAGAATTGCAACCGGGCGGGCATATTTCAACCCAAAAGCATTGAAACGATCGAAGATTAATACTGGAGCAACCATTGGATGATAAGCAACAATTACTACAGCACCAAACTCACTCATCCCCCTTGCAAACATCATCACCAGTCCAGTAACAATGCTTCTCCATGCCAATGGAAGTGATATAGTGAAGAAAACCCTTGTAGGAGAGGCACCAAGAACCAGTGCAGCTTTCTCGAGTCTTTCAGGTACAGCAGCAAAACCCTCACGAGCGGCATTTATGAGAAAGGGAAGGCTCACAAAAGCCATAGCAAGAGCTATGGCTACAGGGCTTCCTACTAAACTTAAACCAACAGAATCGGCTGCCCTTCCAAGTAAAGAATCTCGACCAATGAAGCCTAACAAAGCAATGCCTGCTGCCGAATGAGGGATTACAATGGGTAAATCTATAATTCCTAGAACAAGGCTTTTGAGTGGAAATGTGTTTCTTGCAAGTAAGTATGCTAATGGAATTGCTAAAAATGAGAACGATAGCGTGGCTGCCATTGAAACCCAAAGTGTAAGCCATACGCTTGACTGTACTTCTATATCTGATACCGTTGTGAAGAGCGACGAGAAAGGTGTAGCAAAAATCATCCCTATCAAAGGGGCTACAATAAACAGAAGTAGTACACCCCCTAGAAAAGAAAAAAGTAAATGAATCGAATGCCTTTGCATGGTTTTTCTGCCTTTTCTCAAATTTATTGATTGTCTTTCGATAAAACAATTGGCATTCCCATACCCTCAATAATTTTCAACCCTTTGTCTCTTCTTAGAAAAAAGTCTAGAAACTTAGTCGCTAATTCTTTATTCGGAGCATTTTTGGGAATAGTTACTCCATAAACCATTGGTTCACCGTATATTATCAACGAATCCCCTGGTGCCGAACCTCGAATAGTTACTCTTGCCTGCTTGTAATGACATGAAAAATCTTTATTGCTAAGGTTAATTTCATCGGGAAGAACCAAGAACGGGAGTCTATGCTGAACAGCTACCGATCGGTAAAGAAAAATGTAATCCACCGCACCCGATTCGAGCAGGGCTAGAAGTTCAACCTCCTTTGGGCGAATGAAACGAGAACCCTTCTGAAGAAGTGTGCTCATAAGATTTGGGCTATTGTAATAGCTTTCTGCGAGTTGCATGGTAAGTAGAGTACGATAGCCACAAGGATCGGCGTTGGGGTCACTCCTACCATAATTCACTTCAGGACGCTGAAGTATCTTATACCAGTTGTTTCCGTCAATCTCATTAGCATATCTGGAATTCAATGTGTAAACAATTGCCATTTCGTTGCCAGCAAATAGAATATTTGTATCGGCATGTTCAGGGATTAACAGCTCATCAATGATCTTATAGTCGGCTGAAGCAAGGATATCGGCCCTGCGATTCAGTTCGGTAATCTTTCTGGCACACTCCACGCTTCCTGCAGCTTCAAGCAAAACTTTCACAGAAGGATTTTCAAGCATGAAGCTATCGGAAATTGCCTTCATGGGCATACTTAAACTTCCTGCATGGAAAACTACCAACGTGTCAACTCGCCTTTCATTGGTACAACTAACTAATAATATGATTATTAACGAACAAAAAAGTATGCAATTTCTATTCATTTTAAGAATATATCGATATGCAAAAAAAACACATCGGATTGAAATAAAAAAATGTGAGCATAAAAAAATATTTTTCACTTGATATCGAGCGCTTTAAAAATCTCTTTCATCTCTGCTGGAAGGCAGAATGACATTTCGTTAAGCAAGTCAATTATTTTTTGAATATTATACCTATTAACAATTAATGGTGAAGCGCTACGAATGATTGTATCGATTAATTTATCTCGTGTTATACCTCCTTCCATGAAGGATGATAACGTTGAGTACCAAAAAATTGCAGGAAGGTATCCTGCTTTTCCTATGAAGGTTTTCTCTCTGCTAACCAATTTGTACCTACGCGATAGGGTAAGAATTTTTGAATACTTCTCGTTTTTCAGCAAGGCAAGGAAGAGGGAGCTAAAATAAAGGTGCCATCTATACTCAAATATTTCATTCTTATAAACATCGAGAAAATTCAAGCCATACGATACAGCCTTTTCAGCTTGATTATTGGCGCAAAGCGTTCTAATATAGAACGAAACAAAACCTATCCTGCTGTGATGACTGTTGGTATTCTTAAGCTCGGGGATTGAACCAGACATTAATCTAAGAGCCTGCGAATTTTTCCCCATACTTAAAAGGATTCCGCAAAGGCTAACAAGATAAAAAAGATAATCGCTATTCTTCTGTCGGATAGACAGATAACCATATTTCTCGGCAATTTCCAGCTCATTAAGCTTCGAATGCATCATGGCTCGGTTGTGGTAGTAGTTGGCAAGAATACGTTTAGAGTAGAAAGCATTTGTACGAAACTGGTTATCAAGATGTTCGTATATTACATTGAGCTTATCGAACTCTCTATTGGTATAGTAAAGTATGGTTAACCTAACGACAGCACGGTAACGAGTGTAGCCATCGAGGTTTTGATTGAAGTAAATCTCTTTGAACATGTTTTCCCATCTAAGGAACTCATCATCGTCGGTTGAAATCTGCTTCACAATCCTTTCGGCTGCAATGTTCATCTCGTTATTAAGATTGATGGCGTGTATGTAGTTCTCCTGATAATCCTCAAGGAACTTTGATACCTGAGCGTAAAATCTTATCCGGTTTCGAACAAGAAGGTAGTCGCGGTAGTGTTGCATCACCTGATAAAACCTAATAAAGTAGTAGAGTGATGGTTTCATCTGCTCGGCTTGATCCATTAGCTCCTTCTCCTCGCTTGGGGTAATGGAGTCGGTCATAACGGTTCTTTCAATGGAAAGGAGCCATTCGTAGAAAAGGTCAACATCGGCTATACTGAGCGTATCGACAATCCAATTCTTTACGTAAGAATATGTTCGCTTATCGATGCTGGTATCGAAGGGCAAGCGATTGAGAGGATTACGGCTATTGTAATGGACTAGATTAAGAATTTTCAGGTTATCTGACTTTGAGAACTGTTGAACAGTAAGTAGATAATCGACCTCATGGGGGTAAAGGGCCTTTGTGAAATCGGAAAAGGCAAACAGTTTGTTTCGCATGGATTTTTTTCAGAAATATACAAATAATTACATGAAAAATACTAATCACATTTGACTTACTCCTAACAAAAAAGCCAGCCAAAAAAAGCCAGCTTTGAGCAAAAAATGCAATGTTAAAAAGGTTTTCATATCGTTTTCAACCAAGAGATAGCTTCTTCCCTAGACTTAAAGAATTTGTTTGTGAACTTCGATTGGTCGCGCTTGCTTGCAATGCTTTGCGCAGCAAACTTAACAAAGGCATCGGAATCGCCAATTATGGTTGCAGAGCAACGATAACCCGCCTTCTCGGCTCTGGGTAACCAATTCTGGTTGAGCCAATGTTGATCCGATATCGCAAAAAGCTTCGCCTTCGAGTTATCTGTGAGCACCTTACACACACCCTTGCTCACCATTAATTCGATAACCGTATTGCACCCTTTTTGGAACTCTTCGCTGGTTGGCATACCTTCCCAATGAATCTCGATACAGGGCACGTCGGGGAGGTACGCAACCTTGCAATGTTTGCCAATCTCAATGTAGTCCATAGTTTCTTACCTAGGCTTAATGAAATCAATCACTTCACGGTTGTAAACGTCAGACTTTTCGAACATCATAAAATGTCCGCACTTGGGTACCATAACCAGTTTACTATTAGGAATTTTCGATGCACCATACCGAGCAATTTCAACTGTTCGTCCCGGGTTAAGGAAACGGTTAGGTATCAAGTTATCATTCTCTCCAAAAAGAATCAACACAGGTACCTTGATATCCTGCAAGTAATCAATTACCGGGTTGTCAACCATTCCGTTCACCGATTGAACAACAGCATAGCAGTATGCTTGAAAATCGTGAGCTGTTCTCATACTTATCCTATCGGATATCATGAAATCGGCGTCTTTAGGCAATTTGTAGAAGTTGGATGCAAGGTTATTCTGAACTGCCTCGGCTGGGGTAAGCTTCACCCCGTCGGGTGTCATTACATCGCGAAACCATTGGTTTTGCCCTTTATGGAAACGTTCAAAACCAGCAGGAGCAACAAGAATAAGACCTTCAACAATGTTTGGGTAGAGTAGTGAAGTGGTAATAGATATCTGTCCTCCCATGGAATGACCCGATAGGTAAACCTTCTTCAAACCAAGTTCCTTCACCAGCTCATCGATAATTCCTGCATAGAAGGTCATCAGTCCGCTATGTGGTTGCTTACTAGACTTTCCATAGCCTGGAAGGTCAATTGAGATACACCTAAAGTCGCCCTTAAGCCCTTCAACGTTTTTAATCCAAGCTTGCAAATAGCTGCCTAGTCCGTGAATAAAAATGATTGTTTTTTCGCCCTTACCCTCATCGGTATAAGCAATATCATATCCACTTTGTGGCAGGTGAACTTTCTTCACAGCATGTTTATATTGCAACTCCTCAAAGCTTTTAAACTTTGGAAGTTTTCTATATGGCGAACTGTAGCTCGACAAGCCCATAAGGCTAACTATTAGAATGATGATTGAAATATGTTTCATTGTTATCAGAATTAAATAGTTAAACCTTAAAACATTAGCCACTTAAAAACGAGAAAAGCCGTCCAAGGATTGACAGGACGCTCGGGTGAGTTTCCATTGATTGAGCTGCTATAGCTGCTTTGGCGGCTGTCGTAAAAATCGCCAAGCATTAGGTATGCACCGTGAAGTTCTAAGCTCATGAAAGGCCCAAAGAAGTAGGCAATATTGCCATTTACCTCTGTACCAATATGCTTTCCTCCACCAAGAGGTTCAACGTTACTCATTGCAAAAGCACCACCCAGCTTGGCGTTTAACCTATAAGGTATGATACTTCTGGAAAGATTAAGTGTTGCGAGAGACAACCCGTAGCCCATATTGGATATATCGCATATAGCATGAACATACCTGTTGACCACGTTGCCATGAGGCATTAGGAGGTAAGCACCTGAACTAATGAATATTGCACCTGGTGCACCCCATTGATTTCCAGTTATTACACCAGAGTACTTGCCATCGTTCAAACCATCCTCATCACCTGTTGTATAAAGCAGATCGGCAGTAACCACATCGCTGGCTGTTTGTCCATATCGATACGATAATCGTAGATTTGCTGCAAAACCAAAGATATCTGTTGCTTTTGTCCAATCCGACTTTGAGGTAAGCTTATTGGTTAGAGTATCGATGGTTCCAATGTTTGCATTGAAGAAACCGGTAACCATCCAGGGGTCGTGCCAGTGCTCGGTATTCCTTCCAAAGAATGATCCAAGCCATACCACATCGGCTCGATAGGGTGTGCTACGGTAGTTGAATCGGAACATCCCATTGTGAGTTGCCAGCAAGCTATTGAACCCTTGCCCCAGAATCGACACCCCTCCTGCTCCGGATGATCTATCCTGAACATAGTATGTCGATGCACCAAGCTTCCATAAACGGGTAATATCGGTTTCACCAGTAAGTTCGAAGAGAGTAACATCATCATTTACTTGAACATAGTTCTCATAAAGTTTGTATAGTCCTCCTTTCACCATCGAAAAATCCCAATCCTTGCGAACGGTAATTCCTACCCCATCGGTACCCCAATATGCTAATCGGTATCCTGTTGTGGTCATCTTATCGAACATCGTACGATAAGGGTTATAAGGCGTGTCGAACATACGTTGTAATCCAAGGTTGATCTTCCATCCCTTTGCTGGAATAAGTTCCAGCTCAATGTTTTGGGTTTGAAGGTTAACCTGATCGGCCGATATAGCAGAGCCATAGTTCCCTCCAACACCGTAAGATGCATCGCCCCATGTCCAGTCAATTTCAAATGAGGCCCTCAGAATTGCCTTTCCATCGAAAAGTTTGGGTTGATAGATGAAAAAAGGGATTATCCTCTGTTCAGCATATCTTGTTCTTAAGGAATCGCTTGTTGTCGTTGTATTTGCTCCAAACAACCTTCCAACCACCTGTCCTTTCAGAAAGTCATTTTCGGGGTAATAATTTGAGGTTACCCCCTGATTGATAAAAAAGGCAAGAAACTGAAAGTCTTTGTTTGCTTTCTCGGGTATTTCGCCCGAAAAGTACTTGTTTGAGGGATTTTGCGCCGCAATTGAACAGCAAAAAAATAATAAAATCCCAATTGATGTGGTTATCTTTCTCACCATTTCTTGTTGGTTTTTTAATGAAAAAGATAAAAGGTTTCTAATCTACACATAACCTCTAAGATGAACTT
Source organism: uncultured Rikenellaceae bacterium (assembly GCA_964481075.1). GTDB lineage: Bacteria > Bacteroidota > Bacteroidia > Bacteroidales > Tenuifilaceae > MWFE01. The sequence continues at coordinate 8,448 of CAYZSD010000003.1, forward strand.
ACCTTTTGTCCCTTAGCTCAGCTAAGTTAATAAATTGGATTAGAAACCTTTTATCTTCAGAATCGTCTAGTTTAGCTTTATGTACTTCTGAATATTCCAGTCGAGAAGAGCACCACCGTTTGTGCTACCAAAGCCAGCTTCTGGAGTTGGAGGTGTACCGGCTGGTGGTTCGGTTTGAACTACCTCATAGAACATTGTAATTGGAGAAGTTGGATAGATTTCAAAAATACCTACTGAGGTGGCAACCGAGGGTGCGCTTTGGTTTACAGTGATATTCCAAATACTTCCTACGGTTGATTTTGTTTGTGTGAATGTACCAGTGTATGTTGTAAGCGCCCCGGCTACATCGTACGACTTAACAATATAGGAATTGTTAGGCTCGAACTTTGCGTAGATTGAGTCAACTGCAAAATAGTATGAAAGCAAGAAGGCTACGTTGGTCCCCGATGAGTACCACTCGCCAATAATACCTAATTCATTTAGGTAAACGTTTACCGATTGAGAGGTCTCCATTGCTGCCCCCTTTGCGTTGTAAATGCTTGTGGCGGACTTTGGCGATACTGTTAGCTGCTCGTCTCCACTTGCAATACCAGTATAAACAATGGTAATAATTGCCTGATCTTCACCGGCTACATGTGTAACCTCGAAACTTGCAAGAGTAGCGGTTCCACCCGAAAAAGCTACCTGAAAGGTACTAGCATCAAGATTCCCTGATTTGTTATCGAGCTTGTAAACGCCCTCATTGAAAAAAACAGTTGCAGAACTGTTGTCGCCAGCAATGGTAAGGTCAATCATTTTTGGAGGATCGCCTTTATCTTCATCCTTCTTACAGCTAACGAATGCTACTGCAATAAGCAGCCCAAAAATTAATAGTTTCTTCATAATAGTTGTTTTTTTGTGTTAGTAATAAGTTGCTTTTAAGCAAAATCAAATATTTAGTGCAAGTAACGAAACATTCATAGCCTATCTCAAACATCATTGTAAAAAAACGGGGTTGACTTAAAAATAAAAAATCATACCAATTGAGCCCATAATTATGATTAACAATTACTTAACATTCAATTAACGAGCTACGACCATTAATAAATCTACTTATGAATAATAACTAAGTGATAATCTGAAAACTAACATAAAATAATGGTTTAGCCCCAACGAATGACATTTGCACCCCAGGCATAACCTATACCAGCAGCAATCATAGAAATAATAGTACCTGGCATCACCTTTCCTTGCTGCAAAGCCAGGTGAAGGGAAAGAATTTGGTCAATCTGACCAATATGACCGTATTCCTCTAGATAAATAGTTTGCTCCATGGTAATACCTAACTCCTTAACCATAAACTCATACATCGAGCGTTTGAAGTGAAGACCTGCCAAATATCCCATTTGCCCCTGGTCGATACCTGACTTTTCAAATGCGCTTCTGATGCAATGCATCCAATTACCCATTGAAACCTCATTCAAACGATCCTTCATGTGCTTCTCGTTGAATACTCGTAGCGATTTGTATGCAAACCCAACATTCTCAAGTGTGATTGGCTTACTCGTACCTCCATATTCAACTCCCGCATCGCGTGCTAAAGAGCCATCAGTAACAATATGACTTCCAAGAAGAAGATTCTTTCCATAATTTCTTTTCAAAATAATAGCTCCAGCACCGGCTGAAAGATTATACATAAACGACACACTCGGGTCGGAAAAATCGATGAAATCGCCGTTACGATAGCCACCAACAACCATAACTGTTTCAATATCATCATCCGACAACATCATATCCTTAGCAATTTTCATGGCGGCAACAGTTGTTCCACAGCGTTGTTGAATGTCAATAGCCCATGCATTGGTAGCACCAATCATTTCCTGAATGTAAATACCTGACGTTGTGAGAGGATACTCTTTCCATTCCTCACCAACACACAGAATCAGATCAATGGATTTAGGATTGATACCTGTTCTCTCTAGTGCATCCAATCCAGCTTTTGCGCCCATCTCCTGGGTCCCATCATCATCTCCAGGAATAAAGATTGATTGAATCCCTAGCTTTTCAATGATTGCCTCTTCTGTCCAAACCCCTTTCGTTGCCTCAGCAATCTGTTTGGCCGTCATTTTTTTGCTAGGCAGGTAAATTCCTGTTCCAACAACACCCACATGATTATTCATAATCTTTTCCAACTTTTTATTAAAATGTGTTCTACATTGAACAATGCAGCTAGTAAATAAATAGATTACTGCCTACCGCCAAACCGGCACCAGAGGCAACCATAACTACCTTATCGCCTCTACGTATCTTTCCATCCTTTATGGCATGATAAAAAGCCATTGGCAGGCAAGCCGATCCTGTGTATCCGTATCTATCCATCACATAGCTTGTTTTTGTTTCAGGAAGATTTATCTCTCTCATCACCTTACCAATCACCGATTTATTTATTTGGGTGAATAATAGATGATTAATATCGTTTATTGGCAGGTTTGCCTTTTGAAGCAATTTGCTTACAACAATTGGCCATAACCTCACATTCCTATCGCCAGGGAGTGGTTTGAGATTTAATAAGCCATGCTTACCTTCCTTTATCAATTCAGGTGTAATTGGATTTCTAGTACCACCTGCGTAAACACCAATATAATCCCACTGAGTACCATCAGTAAGTTGCTGACCACCAATATACCCCGATTCTCCTTCTTTCCTTTCAATTATAATGGCTCCTGCCCCATCGGCAAATATTGAATACCCAAAAGCATCGTCTTGACGAATATATGCTGGCATGTTATAAACTCCAACCACAGCCGCATACCTTATACTTTCATCGGTTGCCATTATTCGTGCAGCATTGTCGAAAGCAATGGCAAAACTTGCACACGATGCGCTAACATCGAAAGTAGAAGACCATGCTTCACCTCCTTGAATTCTCCCTTGAACAAGAATTGAAGTGGCTGGGGTGATAAGTTCGGGGGTATCGGTAGCTACAATAAATAACCCAATATCTTTCGGAGAAATACAAGAATCCTCTATTGCTCTTTCAACCGCTCTTGTTGCAAAATCGGCTGTTGTTTCTTTTAAACCTCGAAGGTGAGCTATGTGACGCTTGTATATACCAAGTTTCGTTTCAAGCTTATCATTGTCAAAGTCAATGTTTGCTAAACGTTTCAACTCCTGGTTGTCGATTGCCTCCCCTGGAGCATAAACACCTGTTCCGATTATTTTAAGTGGAATCATAGTTACAAGGTTAAAAGATTCAAGGATAAAGCCCCGAAGCATCGGGGAAAGGATAAAAAATATAAAATGTAAAATGTAAAATGTAAAATGTAAAAGTTTGTAATCGATAACCAACAACTGACAACCTGTCTGCCCTGTCTGCCGACAGGCAGGCGACAGGCAGGCCGATAACCGACAACTCTTAAATATACCCCATCTTCTCTGCCTTCTCCGTTAATTCTGCTCTAAAATCGGGATGTGCAATTGAGATTAAAGCTTTAGTGCGTTCTTTTACTGTCAATCCGGTTAATCTAACCGAGCCATGTTCTGTTACCACATAATCGGTATTGCTGCGATGAAGTGTTACTGCAGTACCCTCGGGAAGAACAGGTACAATGGTTGAAATTTTTCCTTTCTGTGCTGTTGATCGACAGGCGATTATCGATTTTCCAAGACCATCGAAACCCTCAATGGCTCCAACGGCAGTATCGGTTTGTCCACCTGTGCCTGAATACTGGTTAATACCTATTGACTCGCTGGCAACCTGCCCTGTGAAGTCAACCATAATGCAGGTATTAATTGACACCATCCTTGAGTTCTTCTTTATGAAACAAGGATCGTTAACATACTTACCCCGAAGAAACTCCACCGCAGGATTATTGTGGAGCCATTTATACATCTTCTCGGAGCCCATTGCAAATGTGCAAATGAACTTATCCTTATGGAATGCTTTTCTTTTATTGGTGATAACGCCCATCTCGTAAAGTTCCATCATGGAATCGACGAGCATTTCGGTGTGTACACCCAAATCTTTCTTCTCTCTAAGTGATAAAGCTGCTGCATTTGGGATTTCTCCGATACCCAATTGAATCGTAGAGCCATCATCAACAAGGTTGGCAATGTGGCTTCCAATCATCAAGGCTACCTCATCTGGCTCTGGAGAAGGAAGTGTTGGAGGAGTTTGTGAAAACTCCACAAAGAAGTCAACATCATCGATATGTACATGAGTATCACCAAATGTTCTGGGCAACCTATCGTTTACCTCAAGAACAACTATTTCGGCATTCTCTAGGATATCCTTTTCATAGGTTACCCCAAGCGAAAGCGACACAAACCCCTTCTCGTCGGGTGGTGTACAAGTACCGTAAAACATGTGGGGCTTTCGAACCTTCATGCGGTCAATTGCTGCTCTATGGAGCATATTTGGTACAAATGTTACCGTTCCAGCACCTTCCTTTATAGCCTGCCTCGAACCTGGGGCATGAAACCAGCTACAAAGCTCAAAGTGTCCCTTCATCTCAGGTTTCATGTAGAAATCGTACGGTTTAAGAGTAAGAACAGAGAAAACCTTTACGTCCACTACGTTATCCTTAACTATATGAAAACGACTCATACAACCCTGAGGTTCAGAAGCACACTGAGCTACAATAACATCAGTATCGCTCCTAATAAAACCTACCGCCTCATCGATAGAAATCAACTTCGATAGGTATTTTTCGCTATTGCTAATCATAGTGTGTATTTTTTATATCGTTTTTCATTTCTTTTCTCAAGCCGATGAACTATCAATCCGACAATTGCAGACAGGATGATTGCTGATGCAGCTGCAATTGCAGGATTATGAATACTTCCAACAAAATACTTATTTAGGATACCTAAGTCGGCTAGCCCTGAGTTAACCATGTAAGGGAAACCGTAATATACCCCAAAATGAACTCCCAAAGCCGTTATCGAAGCAAAAAGTGGAGCTTTTAAACCAACATCTTTCCCAAATATACCTAAAACAATTGGGATAAATATTATTGAAAAATAGGCATACACTCCATTCTGAGCTAAAATGGCTACGCTCAGCTTTGGATAAAGCAATTGATGTCGCGACATTATAAAAGCAACAACTGCTAATAAAGCAATGGCTAACCTATTAATCCTTATATAACTAGCATCTTTTGTGATTGATTTTCCAAAAAGAGGGTTAATGATATCGTTCGTTATGCTTGTGCTAAGCGATTGGATAAGCCCTTCGAGCGTTGACATTCCTGCGCTTATGAGGCCAAGTATAACTATTAGCCCAACCAGAATAGCAACCCAGCCAACAGAAAAAATCTGAATGACATAAGCTGGGATAATATTGTCAGTATTCATTGGTACCCCATTGATTGTTAAGTCAGGAAACTCAATCCTAGCAAAAAGCCCAGCAATAACTACCGAGAAGAAGAGGGCTTCAACGGCAACTGCTGTAATTAGAAACCGATTCACATCGCTATCCTTCTTCAGCAAAAGAGATTTTGTGATGATATGAGGTTGACAAACAACCGCAGCCCCAATAATAACTTGAGCAAGAGCTATCTCCCAAAAGTCTCTGAAAAGAGGGCTACTTTCGTTTGTGCTTCGCACAAGAACGGGATCTATTGACTTCAAAGTTTCGAAGAAACCCGATATCCCATTTCCAAAATGTTTGTAACCAGAGGCTAATAGAATAAAAGCAACAACAACCATTACACCTGCCTGTATGGCATTGGTGTAAACCATTGAGTTAGCACCACCAAACATCATGTAGCCAAAAACAAAAACAATAATGGCTGCAAGAGTATATACCTCGTTGGTATTAAGCGCACTTGAGAAAACCTTTGTTAAGGCAACAAGTATTAAGACAATGAATGTTATCAATAGAACCGAAAGAAAAGCGATAAAAAGGGAGTAACCCTTGCTTTTATACTTTTTCCCAATCCAACTTGCAAGTGATACTGCGCTTACCGATTCACCATATTTACGAAAACTTTTTGTAAGAACCACCAATGACAGCACTGTTGCCAAAGGGAAAAAAAGCCCAAACGAGAGCACACCGCTAACCCCATACCTGGCAATCAAACCTGGGTTGATTACAAAAGTTGCAGCACTTGTCATGGCCGCTGCCAGCGACATTCCAACAAAGTATGGTGAAAAACTAATGCTACCCACAGCATAGTCCTTCATGCTTTTTACGCTTAGCGCTCCCTTTATTACAAAATAAAGCACTGCAGAAGCATACAATGCTATTAGTATCCAGGTACCTATTACTTGTTCGGTTGTTGCCATGCACTTAGATTTATTAACAAGCCTGCTTGCAACAGGCAGGGATTATTCACTTCGTTCATGAGAAAAGTTAACGATTTTTGATTTATAATTTGTAAGTATTTGGGTTAATAACTTCCTAAATCCAAGATCGTTAATCGATATTCTAAATTCGAAATTCTATTTTCCTAAATCGTAATCCCTCCATCCACGCTAAGGGTTGTTCCATTGATATACGCTGCCTCGTCGCTGGCCAAGAATAGGTATGCCGATGCTATCTCCTCGGGTAAACCTAACCTACCAATTGGAACCTTTGCCTCCATAGCCTTCAGAACATCTTCAGGCATCTTTTTAACCATTTCAGTTGCAATGAAACCCGGTGCCACTGCATTTACCGTTACCCCTTTCCTACCCAATTCACGCGCCATAGTCTTGGTCATTCCAATTACACCAGCTTTGGTTGCTACGTAGTTGGTTTGCCCAAAATTACCATAAAGCGCAACAACTGATGAAGTATTGATAATTCTTCCAAAACCCTTTGCAACCATGTGATCGCTAACACACTTTGAACAGTTAAAAACACCCGTTAAATTTACATCAATAACTTGTTGCCACTGCTCTGGGGTCATCTTTTTTAGCGATGAATCGCGGGTAATGCCTGCATTATTGATTAGAATATCAATTTTGCCAAAGGCTTCAATGACTTTCTGGGTGGCAGTTTCAACTTCAGTAAAAGATGCTGTGTTTACCTTGTTAAAAATTGCCTTTCCACCTTCCGTTTCAATGATTGAAACGGTCTCTCTGCCCTTCTCCTCGTTCATATCCCATATCACTACTGTTGCACCTTCTTGCGCAAAGCGCAAAGCACCAGCTCGCCCAATACCATCGGCTCCTCCGGTAATTATAGCTACTTTGTTCTCGAGTTTTTTCATTTTTTAAGTTATTATATTATCGGTTATCAGTTGTCAGTTGTCAGTTATTGGTTTACTTCGGTCTTCGGTCTTCATACTTCTGTCTTCCTTCTTCTACTACACATTCTCCACAATCATAGCAATTCCTTGGCCTCCTCCAATACACAGAGTTGCAAGCCCTGTTCCCAATTTACGCCTTTTCATTTCGTAAATCAGAGTTGTTAACACTCTTGCACCCGAAGCTCCCACAGGATGCCCTAGGGCAATTGCTCCACCATTAACATTCACAATGTCAGGGTTTAACTTCAAATCGCGAAGGACAGCAATAGACTGAACAGCAAAAGCTTCGTTTGCCTCAACAAGCTCAATATCCTCAATCTTCATATTTGCTTTGATAAGAGCCGAGCGGGTTGCAGGAACAGGGCCATACCCCATAATCTTAGGATCAAGGGCAGCATTTGCAAATGAGCGTATCTTTACAAGTGGCTTTAGACCCAATGCTTTAGCTTTTTCCATCGACATAACAACTAGCATGGCTGCGCCATCGTTTATTCCCGAAGCATTACCTGCCGTTACAGTTCCATCCTTCTTAAATGCAGGACGAAGCTTTGCAAGATTCTCAAGGGTTAACCCATGCTTTGGAAACTCATCTGCACTAAAGAATACTGAATCACCCTTCTTTTGAGGGATCTCAACAGGAACAATTTCTTCATCAAACCGACCTTCCTTTTGTGCTTTTTCTGCTTTGTTCTGACTGTAAACTGCAAACTCATCCTGCTCCTGCCTTGAAATTCCCCATTGCTCCGCAATATTTTCAGCCGTAACACCCATGTGATAGCCATTGAATGCATCGGTAAGTCCATCAAGTATCATGGTGTCCTTAATCTCTCCATGTCCCATCCGAAAACCATAACGTGCCTTCTCGAGAATATAAGGAGCATTCGACATGCTTTCGGTACCACCTGCAAGGACCACATCGGCATCACCAAGCATAATGAACTGGGCGGCCATGGACACAGCCCTCAAACCAGAACCACACAGCTTATTGATAGTCATCGCAGGGCTAGTTTCTGGTACTCCTGCTTTAACTGAGATTTGCCTTGCAATGTTTTGACCCAGCCCAGCCGATAAGATATTCCCAACTATTGCCTCGTTTACCTCAGTAAACTGAATACCAGCTCTTTTTATCGCCTCCTTTGCGACAATAACACCCAAATCGACGGCAGAAAAATTTGAAAGAGTTCCACCAAAATTTCCTATGGGTGTTCTAACAGCCGATACTATTACTACTTCCTTCATATCAAAATTTGTTTTATTTTTACGAAGAAAAGCATTCGAAGAGCTGATTACTAAATACTTTTTAAATAAAAAGAGGTTGACCTAAGCAAATAAATCACTTCGTAAAATACATATACAACTGTCATTCTGATATTTATAACAACAAAACCCATGGTTGACAATTATGTGCTTGAATAATATTTTTTAATAAATATCTCATAAATATGGACAATGCAGTCAACATCTACCAGATATTCACCCGGTTATTTAGAAACGATGATGGAAAAAATATTCCTTATGGCACCATTGAAGAGAATGGTTGCTCCAAGTTTAATCACCTTACCGACAAGGCATTGAATGTCCTTAAGGAGTTTGGAATTACTCATATTTGGTTTACGGGGGTTATTCGTCATGCTACTTGTACAAATTATGAAAGCATTGGGCTACCAGCAAATAATCCTAAAATAGTGAAAGGGAGTGCAGGCTCACCTTACGCAATAACCGACTATTACGACGTTGACCCCGATTTGGCCATCGAACCCAAAAACCGAATGAAAGAGTTCGAAAACCTTGTGACAAGATGCCATGAAAATAATTTAAAGGTGATAATTGACTTTGTTCCAAACCATGTTGCCCGACAATATAAAAGTAAAAACCAACCTAAAGATATTCAACAAATTGGTGAAAACGATGATTCAGACTTTTGCTTTCTCCCTGAAAACAACTTTTACTACTTACCCAACCAAGCCTTTATCGTTCCACTTGGTACAAGCCTACCATATTCAAGCGAGTCAAAAGAGTACCATGAGTTTCCAGCCAAGGTAACAGGGAATGATGCATTTACTCCTACCCCTAGCATAAACGACTGGTATGAAACGGTAAAGTTGAACTATGGTGTTGATTATTTGAACAATCGACAGGAACATTTCGATCCAATTCCCGACACATGGATAAAGATGGAACATATCCTTACCTACTGGGCAAACAAAGGGATTGATGGTATTCGTTGCGATATGGCCGAAATGGTTCCGGTTCAGTTCTGGCAATGGGTAATCCCTAGAATCAAACTGGTAAATGAAAGCATCATTTTCATTGCAGAAGTTTACAAGCCTCACGAATATAAAACGTTTTTGGATGCAGGATTCGACTACCTGTACGATAAGGTTGGTCTCTACGATATTCTTCGAGGTTTAATTGAAGGGTATGGGTCATCACGTGAAATCACCAATCTTTGGCAGAGGTACGAAGGTTTCTCGCATAGAATGCTTCGATTTTTGGAAAATCACGATGAGCAACGAATTGCTTCGAAGCAATTTGCTGGAAATCCATGGAAAGCTGTTCCAGCTTTGGTGCTAGCAACTACATTACATCGTGGCCCATTTATGCTGTACTTTGGACAAGAAATCGGTGAAGAAGCACACGACAGCGAAGGCTTTAGTGGCCATGATGGTCGTACAACAATTTTCGATTACTGGCGTGTGAAGGATTATCAGAATTGGGTTAATGGAGGAAAGTTTACCAATGAGCATCTAAGCTACGACCAGATAAACCTGAGAAATTTCTATAGAAGCTTAAACCACTTAAGACTAACCTCAAAAGCAATTTCTCATGGAGGTTTTTACGACCTGATGTGGGTAAATCAGCATCTTAATCTAGACAAAGTCTTCGCATATCTACGCCATTATAATGGTGAAGTTATCCTTGTTTTGCTAAACTTCGACCACTGCAATGACTATAACCTTAAGCTTAGATTTCCAAACGATGCTATTATAAATATGGGACTTTCGATGGTTGACTCATGGAATGCCAGAGAAACTATTACTGGTAATCAAACCACCCTATTTCATCCCAACGATGCCCAAGATCAGGGGATACCAATTTTGATACGTACAAATAGTGCACATGTCTATTTTGTAAAGTAAACAATTGATATTCTTAAGTACGATTCCCCTTGATAACCAGTCCTTGGGAAGAGATTCTTAATGGAGAAATTTTCAATTTCATCATGTTATGTTATTGTATATTTCAAACCCTATGTTACTAACATAAAGTTACATGATAAAATTTGTCTTTTAGGATATCAGCAAATGAAAACAAGAATGAATCAATTATTTCTTTTTCAACTGTTAACGAAGGATCCAATCTCAAAACCTCAGTGTTTGGACGCTTGCAAATGATAAATCCTTTGTTTAAAAGTTCTTCGTAAATTTCCTGAGCATTGCACTTGAACTCAAGGGCAAGAGTCAATCCACGCCCTCTAATGCTTTGAATTATGGGAAAATCAGCTTTTAGTTTTAAAAGCTTTTGAAGCAGATAATTTCCCAGTTCTTCGGATTTCTTTAGCAGATTTTCCTCCTCTATTATAGCGATTACCTCCTTGATAACGAATGCTCCTAGAGGATCGTTCTGATGCGATTGGGCGTAAACAAATTTTACTTTTTCCAATCTCATGGCAATTTTCTCAGAAATAGCAGTTACGCTAACTGGGTAGCCATTGCCAATTCCTTTGCCCATTGCCACAATATCGGGCTGAATGGGATAATGCTGAAAGCCAAACCACTTACCCGTTCTACCGATACCTGTTGTGATCTCGTTTGACATTACAATGCCACCATTGAATTTAACCTTTTCTAAAATTCTTACAATAAGCGATTGGGATGGGAACCGAACCAATCCAGAAGAACTACCAGGCTCAAGTAAGAAGACCCCAATTTCTTCGAAAGGGATTTTTTCAAAATCCTCACAATTGCCAATGCAACCCTCATCGCTATTATTGCATCCGCAGTTGAGCCTATCGTAAAGGTACCAACTCTCTGACGACTTCTGTGCTGCATCGCCGTAAGCACCAAAGTAAGATTCTTTGAAAGTTAATGCCAACGGCTTTTCATTTATAGCTCTAGCGATTCGCATGCCCAGCTCCACTGCCTCGCTGCCCGAGCAAAGGAATTCGCACTTGCCGCCTATCAATCCAGCAATTTGAAGTATTTTCTCAGAAACCTCGCTAATGATTGGATGGCAATAAACAAAACCCGTATGGGTTATTTTACCAATCTGATTGGCAATTACTTGGTTAACACGCTTGTTGTTGTGTCCCACCGAACAGCACCATACACCCGATTCCAAATCGATGTAGCGGTTTCTATTGCTATCGTAAATATAGCAGTTGTCTGAATCGATAATATTATCGAGTTTAAGTTTGTGACCAGTTGTCCAGATAATGTTTTTCATTTAAATTTTCTCCTCATCTTAATAATACTATGAATAGCAGTTCCAGCAGCCCGATGTCCTGCACCGTTAATCTGGTTTGTTGTTCCAGTAAAATACAAATCTGTTTGAGGATGATGAAATGCAAAAGAACCAGTTTGTCCCCAAAATCCTAACACCTCACCTATTGGTTTAAAGGGTGATATAATCCTTGGTATAAAAAGTTTCTCAAGACCAATCCCAAAGTAGAAGATACCAGGACCAAAAAGAAGATTCCATTTTTTAAGCGTCTCAATTCTTTCTTTAGCGAAGAAAAATCCATTGAAAAATGCTTTAATAAATGCCATCGACTCTTGTTGTGTTGATACGAGTCCACCCTCAACAGCTATTGATGCTATATATTTGGGCAGCCACAACTCACTTTTTCCGTAGTAGAATTTTGTTGGCGATTTGTCGGTAATATCATTATAGGTATATGTATTTTTAAGCCCCATTGGCTCAAAGATGAACTCTCTGAAAACCTGGTCAATTGGCTTTCCAATAACAATTTCAATTATCCTGCCCAGTATTTGGTAGTTGGTATCTGAGTAGTTGGCTTTTCCTTTTTGACCAGGCTTAAAATTGGGCTTCATTTTTTTCACATACTCAATAGATTTTTCAAGTGGCCAACAATCATCATTTCCCTCAAGAAGAAAGGATGCAGCTGTTTTACCGCTGGGTAACTTGTGAAAAAAGTAATCGGGGATTCCCGAAGTGTTGGATATCAAATGTGCAACCGTAATCTGATTAGTATAATCAACACCATTCATCACGTGCAATCCACTAGTTATTTCGATAGGCAGATAATTGCATATACTATCCTCCAGGCTGAGACGCTTATCCTCAATCAGCCTTAAAACTACTGCAGTAACATATAACTTTGTTACGCTGGCAATAAAGTATTTATCGTTGGGCTGCAAATTTCCTGCTGCACCCGACCATTCGATTGAGCCATCACCACTCTCTACGCAAAGAGAAACCCCAAAAACATTATTGCTTTTAACCATTTTCTCAACCACTTGGTTAAGATTTTTTTCGATTAAGCTTTTCTTCATCTCATTCAATTCTGAAATTATTTTATTTTGAAATTCTTATTGACAATATACTTTCACTTGCTTTATTGTATTTCTGCAAAAGCATTAAGAAGCTCTGGAAAAAATTCTTCATAAGTTGGATATTTATCCCTGTTGTTCTCATATTCAAAAATTTTACGTTCGAGCAGGGGTAGATAGATAAATCTTCTATTTGTTGTGTAGTTTTGTCTTAACATCTCTGCATTTGTTTTATTACCCAAAGCCTCGGATACCCTAATTTCACCAAGCCTGACCAGATGCTCAACAACGCATATCCACCAATTGGTATAGCCCTGTTTTATTAATTCATCTTTAATGGGTTCGAAAAGATGGTTGTAGCTGTTGATTAGCTCCCTATTCTCGGGCTTATTGGCAATGGGGTTGACAAAGGAGTGCCCAAACTCATGGACAGAAATATTCTGAATTTTTTCCTTGCTGTTAAAGTCTATAATACTCTTTCCTCCACTCCTTCCGATAAATCGTTGAGGTCCAAATGTGTTGAAAACAATCATTTTTTCATCGTAAAAAATTTGACCTGCAAATCCCCATGTTGGAAACAGTACTGGTGAAGGATAAAAAACATAGGAATGGCTTTTAATACCATAAAATGATTCCATTTTGCGAATCAAATTGCTGGACGGAAGATGCTTTATAACTTCCTTTAATGCTTTAGTGTAAGAAGTTTTATACTTTTGAAGAAACCCTTCCACATTTGCAATGCAATAAAAATCCCTGAAAGCGCTAACAAATTCATCGGTAATCCAGAGAGAATCCTCGTATAGAGTTACACAATGATTAACCTTTAGATTTGATTCCAATGGATATATTAACTGGAAATCAGGCAATTCAGAAAAGTGATGCAAAAAATGTGGTAGGGCGTCGATACCATGTTTTCTTGCTATATTTCCTACTATCTCAACTGCTTTATGACTTTTAAAATCACTAAACTCCTTAGATGCTTTTGCTGTCAATGATTCATCAGGAATGAATATCCCAAAATCTATAATACTGTAAATAATAAAAAGTGTTTCAGTATTTTTACTGATAGATAAGGTATATGCATCGCTCGACCTTTCGCTACAACCGCTAAATAAAAATATCGCTAAAAATGAAAATACAATAAATGTTTTCATCTTGAGATTTTTGTAGATAATATTTTCCTGCTTTAATAGAGAGAACTTTTCGAACCATCCCCTTCCTTTCCGATTTTCCAATACTCAAATAAACAAGAGGCAACTCCACATTCTCCTGCACAGTTGCCTCATCAATAAGGTTAAAATTCTGGAAAACAAATCCAATATTCCCTTTCCTGATATTATTGCGTTTGCTTTCCGAAAAACCACCAACCTCCTGACCATCAAAAAAATAAAATCCTGAACTTGGAGTATCAATTAGCCCAATTATGTTTAGCAGCGTTGATTTACCGCATCCCGATGGGCCCATTATGGCTATAAACTCACCCTTACTGAAAGTAAAGCAAACATTGTTTAGAGCGAGGGTTTCAACATCATCGGTATAATAAAATTTACATAATTCAACAGCTGCTAACATAATCACGTATTATAGTATGAATTTGTAATTGCCGACAAAATATTAATTTAGAATGATATTGGCTTATTCTTTGATTGATTTCTCTATCTTTTTATCAACTTTACTACCTGTGTTGAATTTCCAGTTTGAAGTTTTACCAAATAAAAGCCACTCGTTAGATTGCTTATATCAACAACCGAACGCTCAGTGTACTGAGGTATGCTCATACTTTTAACTACCTGTCCTCTAATGTTTACAATTGAGAGATGAATTCCTTCCAAATTATAAACTGAAGTAATATAAATAATGTCATTTGCTGGATTAGGGAATACCGTTGCAAACTCCGAAACCTTATTGATGGGATTTGTTGTTGTAGGGGTACTATTATACTCAAATACAAACTCCTGATTGTTAAGCCATTTCTCTTCCCACCAGTCATAAATTGTTAGAACTAGATTCTTTGGTTGCCCTTGATCGTTGAACTCACCATCAAAGGAGTACCCATAATCCGTTTCCCATTTCACACTTACAAATCCAACATTGTACTGCTCTTCATACCTTACTAAATAGTTGTGCTGATTGAAAGTAGAAACTTCTCTATAGGAAGGTTTCCATGTATTATTGAATTGCACTTCCTCTTGATATAGCGTAATTCGCTGAAGCAAAGGATGATATTCCCATGTTGATTTAGACATGATTTTCCAATCAACTTGACTACCATTTGAATTATTGTTTATCCACATTAAAAACGATGTCATTAACTTGCTTTCAACACAATGCCAAGAGATATTAGTAACCCTATACTCAGCTTTCCATGTATTGGAATGCCAATTGTAAACAATTGCCCCAGAGAAAATTTGTCCGTCATCAGTATAATGGTACTCCTCCTTCTGTGCATAGATAAACGCATCCTCCGAGGGTATAGAATAGGTCATTGCTTGCATCCTACCCTGGCTGTCGTAAGTATATTCTTCTTTGAAAGAGGGATACCACTTCTCTTGTTCGAGAAAAAGCGACCAGTAACTAGCTTCAATTGTAAAGGGTTTGCCAACTTCATTGTAAATATACTGAACTCGAAATTTATAGTAATCATTCCAAGTGCCCTGTGAAGAATTCCATTGACTATTCGACTCAAGTATAAGATTGTTGAAATCATCGTACTGGAATTCTTCTTTAAAAATCGGAACCCAAACTTGATTGGTTAAATCCCAGAAGTTTACTATCATCTGAAATAGTTGACCTCCTGAATGATAGTTGTAATAAATTTTTTCCACTTCAAGGTAATTATCGTCCATAAGTATCTCTCTGGCAATTTCCACAACCCGTCCCTCTTCGTAGCTATACTTCTCTTTTACATTGAATTCGAAGCTATTGGAATATTGATCCCAATTATAGATAGTTAAAACATCAGCCTCATGTTCAGGCTCGACTCCGTTGTTATAAAAATTTGAAACCTTAACCAATTCAACTTCATGTTTGTGCAGCGATGAAGCGTTAGAGATTCTTTCAGAAAGCTTTTTCTGTTGAATTAATCCAACATTTAAGGACTTTTTTGATTGCGATGAGGCTGCAAATACATTAAGAAATGCAAGCACTACGACAATAAAATTCTTTTTCATAATTTGTTTGAATTATTAAAATATGGGAGCATTTTTATATTTACTAAGAATCAGTAGCTTCCCTTCACTATTCTTAGGAATCAATATGAAGAAGTTTTCCCTTCTAATACAACACTTGTGCCAACTTACATTAAGCGTTGATTATATGCAGTTTATCAATTTGTGTAATTGCATTTTTATGTTCGTTTTCGCACAAATTAGTTTTGTTTTGTTCACATATAAAACATTAATTTTCATT
>CAYZSD010000003.1:24682-56599 GCA_964481075.1 uncultured Rikenellaceae bacterium
AATTTTCATTCAGGATTTTTTCAATCTCAATTGGTATTGGAATATCCATTGTTAGAATTGTAGCAATGCCAAACATCCCTAAAATAAAGAGGACCAGCCCTAAGAGAAATTTTTTACTGCTCATATTATTGAAATATATTGGTTAAAACTTTTCTATATAAAGTCTATACTTATTGAGGAAATTTTCGAATTTGCATTTACCATTTATATCCAAGTGAAAATGCTGGGAAAATTGGCAATCCAACCTCTACTTCATCAAAATTAGCGGGTTTATTGCCTTTGCAAATCCCAAACAAATATTCAATTTGGATATTTGTGTAGAAAGGAAGTTGTCTAATCTTAAAATCGAATCTATATCCCATTCGAATACTGCCAGCTAAATCAAAACCATTGTAAAACATGTCTTTTGATAAATCCTTGAAGAAATTGTAGGCTGGCCATAATTGCGCCTCAATATTCAAATTTTTCCATAGATATCGCCTGTAGCCAATCGGTATGGTTGGAGCAAAGAATTGTCCAATGGCCTCTTTCTTATTGGGATAATAGTTGTTCAGGTATGTAAATCCTATTATTAAATAATCGTTTTTCGAGATACCATAAACGAACTGTGCTGAGTAAATTCTAAAAGCAATTACCTGTGGAAATACCTCAACTCCATATTTATAATCACCACTCTTTTCTTGCCCGTAACAATCAATAATTAGAACAAGGGTTAATAGGATTGTAATTATTCGTTTCATTATATTAAGGTTTATTTGTGAACTGATTGATTATGTTAACTTTCTAAGAAACAAACACTCAAGAATGCTTTTAAAAACTGCATTCAAAAAATCATTAATTAATCTGTATCACAATGTCTTTCTATTCTAAGTTTGGCTACTTCAGTTTCTAGAACCCAATCTCCGTCCCTGCGAGTAATATATGCATCTGGATACCCATTTCTAAAACCATCAATAAATATTAAAGCACTATCAATAACCATTGCTTCAACCGCTAATGGACCCCCAAACGAGAATGACTGGTCAATGTGCATCCCCATCATTTTTCCCCTTTTGTTGAATGAGAGGCGCAAACCAACCTCTTTTTTCTCGTGGACTAAACGCACCCAATAGCTTGATTTAATATTTCC
This sequence comes from uncultured Rikenellaceae bacterium, assembly GCA_964481075.1. Lineage (GTDB taxonomy): Bacteria > Bacteroidota > Bacteroidia > Bacteroidales > Tenuifilaceae > MWFE01. The sequence continues at coordinate 25,812 of CAYZSD010000003.1, forward strand.
GTTTGGAATTCTGTAAAAATTATACTTTAAAAACTTCCCTTTATCTCCAGTAATCTCATTCCAAATTTGACCTAATTTTTTGCTCGAAACTAGAATTTTTAGCATTAACCCAGCTTTTCTTCTAACATATCTAAAGTCTTCTTCACCAAAAGCAACAGCAATCTTCTCGGCCTTTTTAAATCTTTTGGTGTCCTCTGTAAAATCTTGCCAGAATGGTAAGTCAAGGATTGAAGGGCAGTTGAGGCTTGAAATAATTTGTAGGCTTTTATCTTTTTCAACTATTTCAAAACTATACCCCCCAGCCTCAAAGTTACCGCTAAAGCTAATTGTTGACTGTTTTTTTGGAATTGGAAGTGGTGTGAAGTCGTCATCGAGAAGTATGTTCTGTATTTGACTCACAATAACCTTGTTGAGCCTTACTGAACCGCCAATCTCCATAAGATTATGTGTGTGATTGGTTAGCACAACTATATAAAGGTTATGCTCTGGAAAAAATCCTGCTTCGCAAACATATCCAAGCGTTCCTCCTCCGTGGTAACGATACTCATTTCCCTTTCGACTTCCTATTTGCCAACCATAACCATAATGTTCAGCACCATCCTTAGAATATTTTTGAAAAAGTTTTTGAACGTGTATTGAATCTAGAACATTGTAATTGTGAATATTATATATCCATTTGTATATATCATAGGCTGAAGAGAAAACTCCACCTGCACCCAGAACCCATGAATCGTGCCAATATGGAGGCTCTTCGTGATGCGTTGGTAAACCAATGTATGGTTTCGAGAGCAAGTTTTCATAAACATTCTCACTCCCAAATACCGTAGAGTTAATACCTATTTCCTGCCAGAAAGTTTTCTGAAGAAACTCACCATACCCCTGTCCGCTCACTTTTTCAATAATTGCTGCCAGCAGAATGTAGTTAAGGTTGCTGTAATCGTATTTTCTGCCAGGCTTGCTATCGGTGGTAAGAGCACCAAAATAGTGCACCAAATCATGCGTTGTTATGGGTGTAGATTCAGGAAAAACAACATTCTCAATATCATAGGTTTTGCTCCGCGAAAAATCTTCGTAAATACCTGAACTCATGCTAAGTAGATGATGCATTGTAATAAAAGATGCTGTTTCTCCCAAGTTTGGGAAAAATTCAGATAACTTATCTGTAAGTTTTAGCTTACCATCCTGCACTAGCTTAAGAATTGCAGTAGCGGTAAACTGCTTGGTTAAGCTTCCAATACCATAAACCGATGCATTGTCGTTCATTCTTTCTGCTTCAACATCAGCATAACCAAAACTGTTACAAAACAATATGCTATCATCCTTTGCAATTAAAACTGTACCAGAAAATCGATTATAAAAATCATACCCTTGCATCAGAATATCAAGGTTGGATTTAATTGCGCTTAAGTTTGATGATGGTTCTTTTGCAACAACACCACTTGCCGAATTACTTGTACTACAATTACTTAAAATCAGAATGCAGGTTAGTAAAATACCTATAATTTTCATGTTCATACAATTTATGTTTCCTGTTCAAAAGATTTAAGGGCAAAAATAATAGCTAAAAACACTGAAAATCAGCAAATATGTGTTTCAGTAGGATTAAGTGACGAAAGTGGAGAATTAATACATAAATTGAATTCATCATCTATAAAGAGGCATTCAGATAATAAATCAGCAATACATCAATTTGTATTTCCGATATGGGATTTTTTGTATTATTTTGTCAGAAAAAAAATGAGAAAATTTGTTGAACCCATTATCCACATAGCAGTTTGGTCGGGGTTATACATTTTTGCAATATTTTTTATCCGCACCATTGGCCCATTCAACAAGATTGATGGTACGCTGCTTCTGCCCGTAACCATAGGAACCATTATTAATGCAGCAATTTTTTATGCTATTTTATTCTACTTAATCCCACGTTATGCCAATAAAAACAAGCTAAAGAATTTCTTATTAGGTTTTCTAATCATCTTTGTAGGGTTTACATCTATTGAAACAATTATCGATTTCTTTTTTCTAGTTTGGTTATACTCCGATAGCCCCGAACCATTCTATAGCATGCTAATTACCAATTCAATAGTGCATTTGATATTCTCATCGCTTGCGCTTGGGTACGGATTTACCCGAAATTGGGTAGTAAGCGAGAAGAAGAAACAAGAACTTGTTCACGAAAAACTTGCCGCTGAATTGAATTTTCTCAAAACTCAGCTCAATCCCCACTTCTTGTTTAACGTGTTAAATATGGCTTATTCAAGTGCTAGCCGCAAGGGCGATGAGCAAACCGCTGATATTATCGAAAAGCTCTCGGTTATGATGCGTTACATGATATACGACAGCAATGTTGATCGAATTGAAGTTGAGCGAGAGATTGATTTTATACGCAACTATATCAACCTGCAAAAAATGCGCTTCTCGAACGATTTACCCGTAACAATTACTTTTACGATCGAGGGTAACTACGCAGGACTTCGTATTGCGCCACTTATCCTAATCCCTTTCATAGAGAATGCTTTTAAGTATGGAGTTAAGCTGGAGCAAAAAACTGATATTCAATTGGCTTTGAATTTCCAGAATGGCGAAATGGAATTTACTGCAAGAAATCCGATATTTAAAAATATCCAGAATGTTGATGGCAAGACCTCTGGCATTGGATTAAAAAACACTAGGAAACGTCTTGGCATACTCTACCCCTCTAAACACAAGCTTAGCATAAACGATAGCGGTAAGGAATTTTTGGTTAAATTGCTGCTTAATCTTGAATAGTTAATCATGAGATGTGTTGTAATTGACGATGAGCCCTTTGCGCTGGATTTGATTAAAGATTATATCCAAAGAACTCCATTTCTTGAATTGGAACATGGGTTTAGCAATCCCTTTAAGGCCATCGATTTTTTGAACAGGGAGAAGGTCGATTTGATTTTTCTCGATATCAACATGCCCGAACTTTCGGGAATTCAGCTATACAAATCGCTGGTTACTCCACCCAGGGTTATTTTCACCACTGCTTACCCAGAATTTGCTGCTGAAAGTTACGAGTATAATGCCGTTGACTATCTTATTAAACCCATTAAATACGAGCGCTTTCTAAAAGCGGTTAACAAAGCGGCTGGTCTAATTCAACTAGTATCACAAAACCTGCCTACAACCAACAAAGACCAAAAGGTTGAAAAGGAGGATTTTATCTTTTTAAAAAGCGGGCAACAACAGGTTAAGATTTTACCAAGTGAAATTCTTTACGTTCAGGCAGCGGGAAACTACATGTGTTTTTACACCCGCAATAAGAAAGTTATGTCGCTTCTCACCATGAATGAAGTTCTTGAACTTCTCCCCGGCAAAAATTTTGTCCGCATCCACAAATCCTACGTAATTTCTCTAAACCATATCGATGCCATTGAACGCCACGATGTGATAATTGGTGGAAAGGAAATTCCCATTGGGATAACTTATCGGGAACATTTCTTGAAATGCCTTTAACCCGTCTGAACGCTTAGAACAGCCAGACGGATTAATAGAACCTATAAGCCAACTTCACCAGAAAAATATTGTGCGGAAAGGCTTCATATAACTCTTTTGCACTATAGTTGAACGAGGTCGAGTAATCGCTCTCAAAGGAGTCGCGTCCCTGCGACCAAACCAAGAACAGGGTTGAACCAGGGCGATACTCCCATCGAACCACCAGGTTCGATTGAAATGATCGAACATTAAAGTTGGGATTATCGAACGAATAATCGGTTTGGCCATCACCATCCTCATCGATACTATACGCCTCATCATCAACACTATAAAACACCCGACTGGTTGGAAAAACCTCGAAGCGATCGGTAAACCTGTCAGCCCGAGGGTTGGTTATCCGCTTAAAATCGTAGTATTTGCCCTTGGCAAAAAATGGACGACCGTAGTACTGAATGGATAAATCGGGCGTAATGCTGTAGTTTACCCTCAACTGAAAAATGTACAACTCTTGATCTAATGATGCATTTATGTAACTAGTATTTCCATTCCACTCTATGTTTTCAACGTACTGTATTTGCCTTTTCGAGAGGGAATACATTGGCGAAAACGAGAGAACGAGAGTACTATTTAATTTATAGGTTAAACTAATCGAGTAGTTCATAGCCTCCTGCGATTCGCTTAAATAAATAGAGGAACTTATCGAGGTGGTTAGCTTCTTTCGGTTATCACTTCCAATCCATATCCAGCTATTAAAACCACCAGGCATTTGCAGAGCTGGTCCTCCTCGTAGTGCTTGATAACTAAGGCTTTTTCCTTGAGGACCAACCCCCAGGCCAACGTTCCAATAATTTTTTAATTGGGTATTAAGATTTATATTTCCTCCAAAGTAACTCAATTCACTTCCAAAATTATAACCTGTCCACTGGTTGAAATTTATGTTTAACTCCCTAAAAATTGAAAATGGTTGCCAGTAGCGATAACCAGCCCACAGAACCTGAAAGATATCGTCAACGTTACGAACATATCCAATGTCATTCACCTCCAATTCGGGCGACTTCCAGGAAACGAATCCCATGTATCGCCAATGCCCATCACCCCCTTTACCAATGCTAACGCTACCACCATGCCCTGTTAAGCTGGTTCTAGATGAATCGACAGAAACATGTGTTGCATCGGGACGTTGAAAGTAGCGAGCTGGTGCTAATTGTGTTTCAACTATTGAACTAGGAGTCCCCTCCACATGACTTATAAATGATTTAAAACTAAGGTAGTAATTCTTATTATCCCATTGGTGTATAACATTGACTCCTCCAGTGTATGCGTTTGTATGCAAAAAATCGAGACTTGGACTGTCAGTAAAACGATTGGTGGATGTAAACATCCCTCCTAACCTTGTGTTACCTTCGTTCATATCCTTTTGTATGCTTCCTACCAGGTAACTAGTAAGTGGCTCAACCTCTTCAGTCCTTCTATTTCCGTTAGTACCAATTTGAGCATATTCTCTTGCTGTAACGGCCTCCATGATTCCGAATGAGAGCCCATTCTGATTTTTTCCCGTTACCTTAGTTGCTCCGAGTATTGCTGTATTTTCAGGGATTTTCGAAAATTCTTCATCGTCTAATTCGGGGTTACCCCTTGGCTTACGACCAATTCGTCGAGAGTAGAAAAGGTTCTCCGAAGAATGATCCCCATCGCCCGGGGTGAACTGGAAGTCGAATAGACTTCTTCCCTCGATGAAAAATGGGCGTTGTTCTGGGAAGTAGGATTCGAATGCTGTTAGGTTCACCTCCGAGGGATCCGCTTCAACCTGACCAAAATCGGGGTAAACAGTCATATCTAAAGTTATATCGTTGGTAATACCAACCTTAGCATCCACTCCTCCAGAGAGTTTTTGACGTTTCCCAGTAGCAAAAGGATTTCCCTCCTCCGCCTCGAACCGCTCAATTTGAGCAACAACATAAGGAGCTATTTCAACCTGTCGCCTTGGTTGAATCCCCTCAATGCCTTTTAGGATACCAAATTGATGCACCCATCCTGGGGCATCACGTGGAATTGGTTGCCAAAGCGACAGCTCATCCTTTCGGTGGATATAACGTCCTACTTGCAGCCCCCATTTTTGGATTTGATTGCTGTTGAAACGAAGCTGATTTAATGGAATCCTAATCTCCGCAATCCATCCCAAGCTATCAATGCTTGTTTTTGCCTCCCAAATAGCATCCCAGCTAACATCTTCATTCTCACCATCACCTGTGATCAACTTATCGTGCTTAACACCAGATGAAAAGACAATAAATGAGAATGCTGTTTTATAATCTAAGTATGAGTCGAACTCAATTCCAACAGCATCGCCATCGCCGCTGTCGCGGCGGGAGAGGCGGCTTACAATGCTATCGGGACTGGTATCCCAGGCACGGATAGCAGCATAAATGCTATTATCGTCATATAAAATTTTAAACTCTGTGGATTGCGAAGGTGCTTTTCCCTCGTAAGGCTGACGTTGAACAAAACTGTTTTGCCATTCAACTGCTTGCCATACCTCATCGTCAACCAATCCATTAATTCTTGGGGGTTCTCCTTGTAGTCGAAAAGCTGTTGCAACCCGCTTCTCCTGCGATAGTGCAGATGTTACGAATAATTTTACCATTAATAAGAACAGTAAAACTTTGATAAAGGATTGCGCTTTCATGGTCAAGAGTATTCTATTCGTATTTTAGAGTAATTGCAGGATTTGTTTTTGCAGCCTTTAATGCCTGATAGCTAACCGTTATTACAGAGATAAGGTATGCCAACACTGAAGCAGAAATAAATATCCAAGGAGATAGGCCTACTCTGAAAGCAAAATCCTCAAGCCATCTACTCATAAAATACCAAGATATTGGCCAGGCAATTAGGGTAGCAATAACGAATAACCTATTTATTTCACTAAGTAATAGCCATACTACAAGCCCAATATTTGCCCCTAACACCTTTCGAATCCCTATCTCCCTTGTTCTTTGCTCCGCTGAGTATGACGATAAACCAAGTAAACCCAACGAAGCAATTATTATTGCTAACACACTAAAACTAGAGAAAAGAATACCAGCACGTTTCTCATCGCTATACTGATTATCAATTGCCTGATCCATAAAGAAGTAGTCGAATGCCTGATCCGATACAAACTCATTCCACTTCGCTTCTATACGCCGAATGGTTTCTGTAGTACTTCCATCACCAATTCGAACAGTAAGGTATGTATAAACAGGGTGGCAGGCAATAACCAAAGGACTAACCTTCTGGTGAAGAGACTCATAGTGAAAATCTTCCATTACCCCAACAACCGTTCTCTCCTCATTAATGTTAAGCATTACCAATTGTCCAACTGCAGGACCAGTAAATCCAAAGGCTTTGGCAGCAGCCTGATTGATAACCATTGCCGATGAATCGCTGGCAAAATCTTCACTAAAATAACGACCTTCTACCATTCTTAATCCCATCGCTTTATCAAAATCATGGTGGGCGTAGAAGTAGTTGAACGACTGCATGTCATCGCTTGGTGCTCCCTTCTTCTGCATCACAGTATTACCAATTATCGTTGTTGGTAACGATGAAGCTCTTGCTACAGCTTGTACATTTGGGATATTCCGAAGCTCATCGATGAATGTCTCACGTTTCTCGTTCGATACGGCGTAGGGTCGATTAATAACCAGTAAGTTTCTTTGATTATAGCCTAAATCCTTTGACCTAATAAATGACATCTGGTTGTAAACCACAAAGGTAGAAACTAATAGGCCAATGGTAATTATAAACTGTATCACAACCAATGCCCCACGTAGAAAACTGTTTTTCATTCCAGTTTGCAACTTACCTTTCAGCACCTTAAGTGGTTCGAAATTAGCAAGAAAGAATGCGGGGTAACTACCTGCTGCAAAACCAACAATAAGTATTGTTGCTAGAAGAATCCCAAGGGTTAAGGTAACTGGAAGTGCCGATAGTTCAAGCTGCTTGCCTGCTATGCTGTTAAATGCTGGTATTGCCAAAGCAATAAGAATAATTGCAAATATTAGCGATACGGTAGATACTAACACCGATTCTGTAAGAAACTGACCTATTAGCCTCGAACGGGTTGACCCCACAACCTTTCTTATACCAACCTCCTTTGCCCTTCGGGCAGAACGGGCTGTTGCCAGATTCATGAAATTTATAGCCGCTATAACAAGAATGAATACTGCAATAAGTAAGAATACATAAACCATCGTTTGGTTGCCACCCTTCTCCATCTCGAATGGCATGTTCGACCTTAAGTGGATATCGAGCAAAGGTTGGCTAAAGTAGTTGTACCTGTTACCGCTGCTTTCAAATTCCTGGGCTGTAATACCTGCGAATTGCTCAAATTGAGGTCCTGCATGGGTGGTAACCATTTCCTGAAAACGTCTATCCAACTCCTTACTCTCAACACCTTCTTCCACCAAAAGGTAGGAATAATTATTATTACCAATCCAAATTGTACTTTGTGCCATCTGAAGGGTAGTAAAAGAACCGATGATATCGAACTTAATATGACTATTAGTTGGGACATCCTCCACAACTCCCACAACTTCCCAGTTCTGCCTGTTATCCCATAGCTGAACTATCTTACCCACTGGATCTTCGACACCAAAGTAACGCCTGGCTGTCGTTTCAGTCATTACCATTTGGTTGGCTCTGTTCAAAATACTCGCTGGATTGCCCCTAAGCAACTTAAAACCATCAAAAACCTGAAAAAAGGTTGAATCGGCATATATAAAATTCTTCTCAACGAAAGTCCGATCTTCGTACCTTACAACCGGATCCCCCGAAAAAGTAAAGATGCGAGTGAAGTTTGAAATATCAGGATACTCATTCACTGAAGTTGGGCCAATTGGTACACAACTTATTGGACCACGAAGCTCTGTATCCTGTAGCTTTGCATCAAGGCATACACGATATATCTTCTTTGCATTTGGATGAAACTTGTCGTAGCTAAACTCATCGACCACATAGAGAATAATCAGCAATGCACTGGCAATGCCCACTGCTAAACCAAAGATGTTAATCAAAGTGTAACCCCGCTGTGAAATCAGATTTCGAACTGAAATCTTAAGGTAATTGTAAAGCATAATAGTTTTATTTGTTGTATGCGTTTGTTGCTCTTAGAATAATAACAACAAAAAAACTATCACATTACATGCCAAAAAAAATATTTCATTAACTATCTGCACATTAATAAAGGATTTTGTGTGAAAAATTGTTCATTATCGTATAGGTATTGTTCGAATTCGAACAGTTGTTATAGGATTCTAAAGGAGGTTATTTCAAAACATACTATTTCTGTGCCAATTTATTCCTATTTTTGCAGCCCGAAAAAAACACTCAATGGTACTCGACATAGAAATAAAAAGAAGAAGAACTTTCGCAATTGTTAGCCACCCTGATGCTGGTAAAACTACACTAACAGAAAAGCTTTTGCTTTTTGGCGGAGCCATTCATGTTGCTGGAGCAGTAAAAAGCAATAAGATAAAAAAAACTGCAACGTCCGATTTCATGGAAATTGAGAGGCAGAGAGGTATTTCTGTGGCTACATCGGTTATGGGTTTCGACTATAAAGGAATCAAAATAAACATTCTCGATACCCCTGGTCATGAGGATTTTGCAGAAGATACCTACCGAACACTTTCTGCTGTTGATAGCGTTATAATTGTGATAGACTGCGCTAAGGGAGTTGAAACCCAAACCCGTAGGTTGATGAATGTGTGCCGAATGCGAAAAACTCCTGTTATAGTTTTTATCAACAAGCTTGACAGGGATGGTAAAGATCCTTTTGACCTGCTCGACGAAATTGAGAAGGAACTTCAAATTCTGGTCAGACCCCTTAGCTGGCCCATTGGGATGGGCTTTGGGTTTAAAGGGGTTTACAATATGTTTGAGAAGAACTTAAACCTGTTCTTCGCCGAAGATAAGCAAAGGTTAACCGATGATGTAATTGAAATTGACAACCTCGACTCCACTCTAATAGATAGGTACATAGGAGAATCGGCCGAGACATTAAGGTCTGATATAGAACTGGTTAATGGGGTTTACCCAACATTCGACACCATTCAGTACCTTAATGGTGAGGTTGCACCAGTATTCTTTGGAAGTGCTTTAAATAATTTTGGGGTCAGAGAACTCCTCGACTGCTTCATCCAAATTGCTCCTCATCCCCGGCCAACCATAACCGAAGAACGAGAAGTCTCTCCGTTCGACGAGAGCCTTTCTGGCTTCGTATTCAAGATACATGCAAACATGGATCCCAACCACCGCGACAGGATTGCCTTCCTTAAGATTTGCTCTGGGGTTTTCGAACGGAACAAACCTTACCTTCATACCAGATCGGGAAAACGTATCAAGTTCTCAAGCCCCACAGCCTTTATGGCCGATAAAAAGTCTATTATTGATACTGCTTACCCCGGCGACATTGTGGGTTTGCACGATACTGGTACCTTTATGATTGGCGACACCCTTACCGACGGCGAACAGCTTAAGTTCAAAGGAATTCCCAGCTTCTCACCTGAACTTTTCAGGTATATCGAAAACGCTGACCCAATGAAATTCAAGCAACTGGCCAAAGGTATCGACCAACTTATGGACGAAGGTGTTGCTCAGCTCTTTACATCAAAATCCAACGGTCGGAAAATTATTGGTACAGTGGGAGCTCTTCAGTTCGATGTGATACAATACCGCTTAGAACACGAGTATGGGGCAAAATGTAGATACGAACCCATAAATCTCTACAAAGCATGCTGGTTCGTTAGCAAGAATCAGGAACAAATCGACGACTTTAGGAAAAGGAAATGGACTAATATTGCTTTTGACAAGAAAGGACGAGAAGTTTTCTTAGCCGACTCTCCATACGCTCTACAAATGGCTCAGGAAAAGTTTAGTGATATAACTTTTTATTTCACCTCCGAGTTCTAGCTTTTTCTGTAAGAAAAAAATTCAAGAAACACAAAGCAAAAAGGGGGCTTTTACGCCCCCTTTAATACTTCTCGGTTTATTCAATATTACCTGAAATTGATACCAAAACCGCCTGTAATCATTGGGTACTCCTGTACGGTGTACTGCGCATGGAAAGCAATAATGGCTAGTTTAATACGTAAACCAGCAGCTACAGATGGCTTAAATTTATTTGTAAATTCTAGGGTTATAGGATCCTTAAGATTGTAAGCAGGATCGGTTGGATCAAGGTATGTTTCCATCTGCATGTTATTCATATTAATCCTGGGTTTAGGTAAAATATAATCACCTAGAATATCCATATTCATCTTGCTGTTTGTAAAACCGAATGCAATGTAAGGAGTGATAACAGGTAACTTAACATCAACAAGGATAGCCCCATGAAGAGCACTAATTCCACTTTCTAGCCCCTGGTTGTTTGGATTAACATAGTTGTTCATGTCATCCACAGTTGGAGGAGTGTAAGCAAAGTCAACGTTCATTGCAAACTTGGTGTATCCCATAAAAAACGATGCGTTTAGAAAAGGAACCTTGTCAACAATAGGAAGCCACTGCAAGAAATCGTGCTTAACACCAACACCCCACAGGCCAAGCTGACCAAAATCCATAAGGTTTGTTTTAGGGATGAACCTGAAAGATAGGTCTGTGTTCTTGATAATCCCAATACTTAGGGTTAGTGCTGGAAGGGGAATGTAGGGAATTTCAAAACCCTTTAATTCGGTTGGTTCCAGGAGTGTAATGTCCTGAGTTATTGTTTGCCCTGATATAGGTTCAACAACTGATACTGTTTCAATGATTTGAATCGAGTTTGCATCGTCACCATTAAAAATGGTGGGGAAAACATTATTACCAGTTGATGAAGAAATCTTGGTAAGGTTTAAATCATTAAGGTTGAAAGTTCTTCCAGATTCGGGTACCTTGGCAAGCATAACTGTTAGGGTCAGGTCGAATCCCAATGTTTTATGCGGTTTCGCTGAATTGTACCAGCCACCACCCATATCATACCCCCATCCTTTGCCAAGGGGATCGAGGTAGGCATTCAATACCTTATCAGCATCTTCAACACCAGCCTTGAGCATGTTACCTACCTGCTCAAATTGACCAAAAGCTTGGCTAAAAGTAAGTGCAACTATAATTGCAGCAAGCTTAATTCCTCGTTTAAGTGTTCTCATAAAAATCAAATTAAGGGTTTAAGTAAGTTGTTTCATTTAATAGAACAAAATTAGGTTAAAAATGTTAAATAACATTAATACTAAGTTAAAATGTTTACACAAAAATATGACCAAAATTTCTTTTCGTACCAAAAAATTGTATTATTTTTTAGCATAGTTCAATAAATTGATAATCTAAGCATTACACATTTCAATCACGATTCTTTGAAGACTTATCAATATATATTTAGTAGTTTATTCTTTTATACTTAGTTTATAATGTTCTATTATTTATATATTTCTATGTTTTTTTGTCAATAAATTTTTTAATAATTAAATAGATGTAATTTTTATTTATTTGTAATATAACAGGTCACATACTGTCGTTTTTTAATAATTTAAAAATCACTACTGTCCGACCAAGTAATTTTTTTGAAGATAATCATGTATTAGATTTAGCTTCGCTGCATCTTCGAGGTCTCGCTTCGCTCGAAATAACAGGCTGTTACGTTGTTAGTGGTGAGGGGGTGATGGCGGCTTCGCCGCCATCACCCCCTCACCAACCTTGATTTCCTGAAAGTCTTGTCATTTCGAGCAAAGCGAGAAATCAGTATTATTTAATCGGTTAGTTGTGAAAAAAGATTCAATAGAATCGTATAGTTTTAAGAACTTGTTATACACCAAAACACTACTCAAAAAAGATTCATACCTTTGTATTATTATAAAGTATTGTCATAAAATGAGCATTCCCCTTGCCGAACGTTTACGACCGAAAACATTGGACGAATTTATTGGCCAAAGTCATTTGGTTGGCAAGAATTCAATTATTCGACGAATGGTTGAATCCGGGAATCTATCTTCGTTCATCCTTTGGGGCCCTCCGGGCGTTGGCAAAACAACCCTTGCAAAAATTGTAGCAAATCAGCTAAATAGGCCTTTTCATACTTTAAGTGCGGTTAGTTCTGGCGTTAAGGATGTTAGGGAGGTGATAGAGAAAGCTAAATCGCAGCGTTTTTTCAATCATCCAGCACCAATCCTTTTCATCGATGAAATCCATCGGTTCAGCAAGTCACAGCAAGACTCTCTCCTCGATGCAGTTGAGAAGGGTGTAGTTACTCTTATTGGGGCCACTACCGAGAATCCCTCGTTCGAAGTGATTCCCCCACTCCTTTCACGTTGCCAGGTGTACGTACTTAAATCGCTCGAAAAGAGCGAGCTAGAAACCCTGCTCGGTAGAGCACTAACCACCGACTACGAGTACAAAACCTTAGACATCAAGGTTGACGAAACCGATGCTCTCTTCCGATTTTCTGGCGGTGATGCCCGGAAACTTCTGAATATTCTTGAGATTGTAATTAACTCGAAACCGGACGAGACGATAGTAATCAACAACAAGATTGTTTCAGAAAGGCTACAGGAAAACATTGCACGTTACGACAAGAGCGGCGAGCAACATTACGACATAATTTCTGCCTTCATCAAGTCCATTCGGGGTAGTGACCCCAATGCGGCCGTTTACTGGCTTGCCAGAATGATTGAGGGTGGCGAAGACCCCAAGTTCATCGCCCGTAGATTGGTTATCCTGGCATCGGAGGATATAGGGCTTGCAAATCCAAACGCACTGCTCCTTGCAACAAGCACCTTTCAGGCAGTTACTATGATTGGCTGGCCCGAGTCGAGGATAATACTCTCCCAAACAGCCATTTACCTTGCCACATCCCCCAAAAGCAACTCTGCCATAACAGCAATTAACGACGCACAACAATTGGTTCAAAAAACCGGAGATCTTCCTGTGCCTCTTCACATCCGTAATGCTCCCACAAAGCTGATGAAAGAACTAGGTTATGGCGAAAACTATAAGTACGCCCATAGCTTCGACGGAAATTTTGTTGAGCAAGAGTTTTTGCCCGAAGAGATAAAAGGGTCAAGGCTTTACTCGCCTGGAGATAATGCAAAAGAAAGGGAAATTTTGGAGAGAATTAGAAAGTTATGGAAGGGAAGGTATTGAAAGTTGGGGCCTAAATGAGTGATAGCAACTAACATAAAAAGAAATTGAGTTTGGATGTTTCGTGGGTGGTTGAGTTGGGTAAATCTACATTGCAAAAGGGTTGGAATAAGTTGAAAAGTGTATTAAAAAAACATAAACTATAAACCATGAACACATTATCATCAATAGAAAAAATAAAACACCTCGATTCTGGGAATTTTTTCTTGCTCGCAGGGCCATGTGTGGTTGAAGACGAAATGCTAACCCGCGAGATTGCTAATAGAATAAAAGAAATAGCAGAAAAACTGAAAATCCCTTACATCTTCAAAGCTTCCTACCGAAAAGCAAATCGGTCTCGATCCGATTCGTTCCAGGGTATTGGCGATGAAAAAGCTTTGATTGTACTTGGAAAAATTAGGGAGGACTTCGATATACCTGTTGTAACCGATATACATTCGGTCGAAGAGGCTAGAATTGCTGCGCAATACGTTGATGTCCTTCAAATCCCTGCATTTCTTTGCAGGCAAACCGATTTGCTCCATGCAGCAGCAAAAACTGGTAAGTTTGTGAATATCAAAAAAGGACAATTCCTCTCCCCTCAATCAATGGAACATGCAGCAAACAAGGTGCTTGAAATGGGCAATGGGAATGTTATGCTCACAGAAAGGGGTACCACTTTCGGATATCAAGATCTTATTGTTGATTTTAGGGGAATACCCATCATGAAAACATTTGGATTTCCAGTTATTATGGACGTTACCCACTCGTTGCAACAGCCTAACCAAAACTCTGGCGTTACTGGCGGAATGCCCAACCTTATTGAAACCATAGCAAAAGCAGCAATTTCGGTTGGTGTCGATGGGCTATTCATTGAAACACACCCCAATCCTTCGAGAGCCCTTTCCGATGGAGCCAATATGCTTAAGCTGGATTTACTGGAATCACTTCTTGATAAGCTAATTAGGATTCGAAGCGCAATTGCTGATTAGGTTCTACGCCATCCTATTCGCATGAATTTGCTGGTCAATCTTTTCAAGAAGGAGATGCGAATTGATAGGTTTTGAGATATAATCATCGCATCCTGCCTCAAGGCATCGTAGGTTATCGTTAGGCAGGGCGTATGCCGTTTGAGCTATAATTCTAATACCTGGCTTCGATGCTTTTATCTGGGTGGTAGCCTCATAACCATTTAGCTTTGGCATCTGAATATCCATAAGAACTACATCAATACCATCAACCTCGTTGCAGATTCTAACCACCTCCTCTCCATTTCTTGCCCAATGTAAAGTAGCCTGTGTCTCGGCAAGCACCGACTTGATAAAGAAATAATTTGTTTCGATATCCTCTGCAATAACAAAAACTCTTCCCTTCCAATCATAAACCTTTTTGGAAGGAATAAAAACACTTTTGTTGAAATCATCCTGTTGAACCGCTTCGTATGGAAGGTTAAAATAGAATTTGGAACCCTCCCCAATCTTCGATTCAACCCACATTTTTCCACCAAGCAAATCAATGATGTTCTTACTTATGTATAGCCCAATTCCTGTCCCACCATACCTTCGTGTTGATCCCTCCTCAACCTGACGGAATCTATCGAAAATAATATCCAACTTTTCTGAGGGGATACCAATGCCAGTATCACGAACAAAGAACTGTAACATTCGCTCCTCCTTGTTATTGATATAACCAAACTCAACAATACCTTTTTCAGTAAATTTTAGAGCATTACTAATAAGGTTCGAAAGAACCTGTCGAATTCTGCTACCATCGGTATGGAACTCGCTGATCTCATCGTCGTTGAGGTTGAGCAAACGTATGGTGATATGTTCCTTCTCCTGCTTAAACTTAACCTCATTATAAAAGGTATATAGTTCAAA
This sequence comes from uncultured Rikenellaceae bacterium, assembly GCA_964481075.1. Lineage (GTDB taxonomy): Bacteria > Bacteroidota > Bacteroidia > Bacteroidales > Tenuifilaceae > MWFE01. The sequence goes on from CAYZSD010000003.1 coordinate 41,276, forward strand.
GAATAAATCCTCTAGGTTAACATTGTGCTTATTTATTGCCAGTTGTCCTGCCTCAATCTTCGAGAGATCCATGATATCATCAATGAGGTTAACAAGCATGGCCCCGTTATGGGTAATAATATCAAGATACCTAAGCTGCATCTCCCTGTCAACCTCAACGCTCTGAAGAATTTGGGCAAAGCCCAATATGCCATTCATTGGCGTACGAATCTCATGGCTCATGTTGGCAAGAAAGTTAGACTTCAACATATCTGCTTCATCAACAAAACGTTGCGCCTTCCTCACTTCATTCTTAAGGCCATTTATTTCTGAAAGTTGAATGGTATTTAGTTCTTTCTGATGCTTTATCTGCATCTCAAAAAGCTGTAGTTGCTCTTTCAGTTCAAGAACATTCTGTTGGTAGGTTTTCAACTCACTACTGAACAACTGTCTCTCCTCAATGAGCTTGCCATTCCTATGACGAAGAAAAAACGCATAAAAGAATGCTATAGAAACTATTACAATTAAAAGAGTAAACATCAGAGGATCTGTATTCCCTCCCAAAAAAGCTGAAATCATTCTTTCAAATAATTCTTAATGAACCATATCGAATAATCAACAAGTATTAATACCCTAAAGATTAAAAAAAAATTCAAATGAACCACACGAATTGGTCAAAAAGTTTGGACGTGAATAATTCTTCTATCTTTTTAATACTTTTGTAAGCAAACTTTATATAATTGAAAAGGCTTCATTGGTTAATTCTTAAGACATTTATTGGCCCGCTATTCTTCACCTTTTTTGTTGTTGTATTCATGCTCATTATGCAATTCCTATGGCTGTATATAGACGACATGGTGGGGAAAGGGTTAGACTATGACATAATCATTGAGCTCATTGTCTATGCCATAGCTGGCTTGGTACCAATGGCACTTCCACTATCGATTCTTCTTGCATCGTTAATGACGATGGGTAACTTTGGCGAGAACAATGAGCTCATTGCGATTAAGTCGGCTGGCATCTCTCTAACTCGTTTCGCTCAACCCCTTTTCTTACTTGTTCTAACTCTTACAATTGGGGCAATTCTTTACTCCAACTACATATTGCCTTCGGCAAACCTGAAGAAGGGGGTTGTGCTTTACGACGTTAGGCATAAGCGTCCCGATTTACAAATAAAGGTTGGAGTCTTCAACAACGAGATTGACAACTACCGAATAAAGGTGGCTAGCATAAACCATCGAACTGGAATGATGTATAACCTATTAATATATGATCATCAGTCAAATCAAGGGAATGTTCATGTTACTATAGCCGACTCAGGGTTTATTCGAGTAACTAGCGACAAACGATACATGATTGCTACCCTATACAATGGTATAAACTACGAAGATATCCCAGAAAACATCGATAGCCGAAGCAAAGGATTGCCCCTTTTCCCTGCTCGAAAGACCTCATTCACAGAACAACAGATGATGATTGAGCTAAAAGGTTTTGAAATGAAAAGAAGCAACATCCAGAAGTTCAACTCACTGCAAGCCCTAAACATCAACGAACTCCTTTTGGTAAGTGATTCACTCGACAAGAAGAATATACTTAGGAAGAAAGATCTTGAAAATATGATATACAACATATTTTCCAAAGGAAAGATAAATGAAAAAAAACCTTCAGAATTCAACGTTAGCATTGAAAAAATTATTGGTAGCCTGAATATTAGCGATAAAAAAATGATTTATGCTTCAGCCATTGCTACTGCAAAAGAAACCAAAAACACTATCTCTTTAAAGGACAGGGAGGTTACTATACATAGCAAAATAATTACATGGCACAAGATTGAACTTAATAAAAGATACACACTGTCGTTAGCATGTATGCTGTTTTTTCTTATCGGGGCATCGCTGGGTGCTATTATCCGAAAGGGAGGGTTAGGCTTACCAATGGTGGTATCGGTTCTTTTCTTTGTTGTTTACTACTTTATCTCTTTCGTTGGTGATAAGCTTGCCCGCGAGCTTATTTGGTCAGCTTTTATGGGAACATGGTTTTCTACATTCATACTGCTCCCTTTAGGAATTTTCCTTTCCTATAAGTCGGTAACCGATTCAGAAATTCTAAAAACTGACTTTTATACCCATTTTTTCAGAAAAATGAGATTAAAAATAAAAAAATAAAAAAAATTATTGAAATCTTTTGCATAGTGTTTTTTTGTTGCTTAACTTTGTTCTCGATTTCAAAATTATTACTCTAACCTAAAATCGTTACAAAAATGAAAAAAGTATCGTTCCTTCTAGGAGTTCTTTTCGTTGCTTCGTTAGCACTAACTTCTTGCAAAAAAGATTGGAATTGCGAATGTACATTTGCTGATTACCCCGAGTTTAACACAACCACTGTTATTCCTGATTCAAAGAAGAAGGATGCACAGGAAGCTTGCGATGCACTTGACACCGCTGCTAAACTTGTTGACGGAAAGTGCGAGCTTAAGAAGAAGTAAGAAAAATTTTTTAAAAGAAAAAGGTCATCCATCTTGGATGGCCTTTTTTTATTCATTGCTAATTTGCCAGTTTTTAGGTTAAAAAGAAGAAAATCAAGTTACTTTTGTAGTTAAAAATTTATTATTCATTGTTTTTTATTAAAAAAAATATTAGGTTTGCATTGTTAAAATATTTTCTAACCTTAAATCGAATTGAGATGAAAAAACTGTCTTTCCTTTTGGGAGTTCTTTTTGTTGCTTCGCTATCGCTAACATCATGCAAGAAGGATTGGAACTGCGACTGCACCGTTGACGGAGAAACCGAAACCATTGCTACCTACACCGACGTAAATAAAGGTGATGCAAAGGATGCTTGCGAAGTATGGAATGGCCTTGCAAAAGCAGTTGGCGGAAGTTGCGAAATTAAGAAGAAGTAATTTTTTGCATCTTTTTTAAAAAAAGCTACCCATCGTTTGGGTAGCTTTTTTTAATGCTTACTTTTGTAACCATAGTACATCCAACTTTTGAAGATATGAAAGGAAAAATCATTACCATTTCGTTAAGAATCCTGACCGGTTTGCTTTTCATCGCATCAGCTTTCCTTAAACTTTACCCTGCCGAAATACTCGAGGTTGCAATTGTTGAAACTCGACTTATTGGTTGGACCCTTGCCCCCTTCGCTGCAAGGCTACTTATTGGCTTCGAATTCTTTCTTGGTGTTATGCTTATAACTGGGCTTTTCTCAAACTTCGTCACCCAGTTAAGCATTGTAACTCTAACAGGTTTCACCTTCTACCTGGCCATACTTCTAGCCGTTCAAGGCAACTCCAGCAACTGCAACTGTTTCGGAATGGCTTTCGAGATGACTCCAGTTGAGTCTATCATCAAGAATGCATGCCTTCTGCTTATACTTTTATACCTGTTCAAAAAACAAACTCCCTTCAAGTGGCGATTCTCGCTTCTTAGCACAATACTAATAGGAATTGCTTCAATAGGGGCAGCTTTTGCCCTTGCCCCAATAATAGTTGGAGGATACAAACCCTCTCCCGATGAACTGAATGTAAGAATGGAACTTGAATTAGTTTACGAAGACCCTGAAGCAGAAATTCCCAGTGTAGAGCTCAGGGAGGGCAAATGGATTGCTGTTTTCCTTAGCGCTACCTGTCGTCATTGTATTGTTGCAGGCTATAAACTTCATGTCATAAAATCGAAAAACCCCGAAATTCCCATTTACATACTTATAAACGGAGAACTTGATAAGATTGAACGCTTCCATTACCTTACCAAATCGAAAAATATACCTTATAGCGAGATAGACCGTTTAGCACTCCTTCAACTTGTAGGAACTCGCTTACCTTCAATAATTTGGCTTGAAGATGGTGTTGTTGTTAACAAAACAACCATCTACGGAATTTCTGAAAAATCCATTCTTGAGTGGCTAAATGATTGAGGAATAATTGGGTTGTTGTTAATATATTCCGCTGGCTGTTGATAATATTGAAACCCTAAACGAATAAGTCTCCCTTTTTTTCACTATGTTTGTGGCGCAAAGATTAAAAAAGGTATGCGAGACGATAATGATTTTTTTTACGGAGAAGAAGAGGTGAATGAATTGGTGCAGAAGTATGAAAAAATGCTTCAGCAGGGTAAAGGTATCTTTTTCGATGTAATTGAATTTGACAGTATTATCGAGCATTATCTTTACCTCGATGATTACCAACTGGCTTGGAATGCACTTGAAAATGCCTTAAAAGTTCACCCACACTCAATAGAGATTTATTTTCGAAAAGCAGAAATTCTTGTTGAACAAGGTTTATTTGTTGATGGTCTAAAAATCCTTAGAGATATATCAAAAATTGAATCAGACCTCTGTGAACTTTCGTTTCTTATGGGACAGGCACACTTAGGTCTATGCGAGGTTCAAGCTGCAGAAAAGCTATTTCAACATGCTGCTACTTGCTACTGCGAGGATAAGGTTGACCTCTACCTTCGTATTGCCAGTCTTTATCAAGATATTTCGATGTTTGAGGTAGCCATCCGTTACTTGGTTCTTGCCTACAATCTCGAACCAGACTCGCTAAACGTGAATTTTGAACTCGGATACTGCTACGAAAGCGTTGGTTCGTTCAATAAAAGCATCAAGCATTACAATGAATATCTCGATGTAAATCCCTTCTCATCAAGTGTTTGGTACAATCTGGGTATAGTTTACACTAGAATTGGCGATTTTGAAAAAGCCATTGAAGCATACGACTATGCTCTCGCTATTGATCCAGCAAACAGCTCGGCCATAAACAATAAAGCCAGTACCCTTGCAACCATCGATAGATTTGATAAAGCCCTGGAACTATTCCTGGAATTACTTGAATACGAGCCAGATAATCCTAGAGTTTTTGTGTCTATTGGCGAATGTATGGAACGTTTAGGACAATTTGAGAAAGCTATTCAAAGCTATAATCATTGCTTGGCCCTTTCGCCTGGTTACCCCGATGCATACTACGGTCTCGGAGTTGCTTACCTTAGAACAAACCGCATAGAACAGGCTCATGAAAAGATAAGCAAGGCTATATCCAAAGAACCTGAAAACTACGATTTTTGGCTTGCCCTCGCGAAGGTTAAACTCGAGCAAAATAATATAGAAGAAGCCCTAAGCACATTCGAAAAAGCCGTTCAGCTTAACCCTGAGGAACCTGACGCATACGTTGGAATGGCTGAAATAATGCTTTTACAGAAGTCGTTCACTGGAGTTGAAGATCTATACAACGAAATTAATGAACGATTCAACAATTTTTATCCCCTCAAGGTAATTTGTGCTGCAGCCCTATACCTTCAAAAAAAACCATCTCAAGCTGCCGATATGCTTATCAAAGCAAGAAATCTTGCCCCACAAGCCATCGATGATTTCTTCTCGATTGTAACTGTTTCTAACGATGACAGCTTCATCCAGCAACTTGACCTTTACTAAATTATTAAACAACCAGTAATATACTATTCATTATGTTAGAGCTAAGTGATATTCCCTATATCCCTAAAAGGGATTTCAAGCCTCGTCAGCAGGGTCTAACCATGGTTATGGATAAAGGATTAAGTTTCAGGGAGGCAGAGGATTTAATTAGTGTTGCAGGCCATTACGTCGATTTTGTAAAGCTGGGCTTTGGTACTGCTTTAGTTACCCAAAATGTGAAAGAAAAGGTTGAACTTTACAAGAAAGCAGGTTTAAGACCCTACCTAGGAGGCACTCTATTCGAAGCCTTCATAGCTCGAAATATGTTTAATCAATACTGCGAGTTCATCGCCGATCTGAATCTCGATTTGGCAGAGGTTTCCGATGGTACCCTTGAGATGGATCCCGTTGAAAAATGTAAGTATATCGAACAACTTGCAAAGCAAGTTACGGTAATATCAGAAATTGGATCAAAACTTGCCGGAGTGGTTATACCTGACGAGAAATGGGTTTCAATGATGCGGGCTGAACTTGACGCCGGCTCATGGAAAGTGATTGCCGAAGCGCGTGAGGGTGGTAATATTGGTATCTATAACACAAACCACTCGGCTAATACACAGCTAATTGAAACGATTCTCAAGGAGGTGAAATCGGAAGATATCATCTGGGAAGCCCCTCTCAAGAATCAACAGGTATGGTTTATCAACCTCCTTGGACCAAATGTAAACCTTGGAAACATTGCACCAAATGAGGTCATTGCCCTCGAAACCCTACGAATTGGCCTTAGAGGCGATACTTTCTTCAATAACTTACCTTAAAGCCAATAAACTTCATTACACTATGAATAAGACTCTTATTCAGTATGTTTTTTTTGCTATAAAAGGTATGGGTATGGGCGCAGCAAACGTAATCCCTGGGGTTTCGGGAGGTACAATTGCTCTTATTACTGGCATCTTTGAGCGAATAATTAATGCTATTAAATCGTTTGATGCAAAGGCTATTACTCTTCTTTTTCGAGGAAAGATAAGGGAACTACTAGAGTACACTGATTTCTATTTCCTTGTAGCAGTTGGATTCGGGATGATTGTTAGCATTGTCACCGTAGCAAAATTGTTCAAATTTCTCTTTGCTACCTATCCGATATTCCTTTGGGCTTTCTTTTTCGGTCTTATCATTGCTTCAGTTTTCTTTGTAGGGAAGACAATCCAAAAGTGGCGATTAACAGTTGTTATCTCTTTCATCGTTGGTACAGCCATAGCAGTTATCATTTCACTTGTTAATCCAGCATCACAAAACGATTCATTCATCTACCTAATGCTTTGCGGTGTAGTTGCTACTTGCAGCATGATTCTTCCGGGACTCTCTGGATCATTCGTGCTCATCCTCATGGGAAATTACGAACTTGTTATGATTGATGCTGTTAGTGAAGGAAATTACAAGATACTGGCACCAGTTGTACTTGGTGGTGGAATAGGTGTACTTGCCCTTTCACATCTGCTATCGTGGATATTCAAACGATTTAAGGATCAAACCATTTCAACCCTTACAGGCTTTATTCTGGGATCTCTTAGCATACTTTGGCCTTGGAAAAACGAAATATACAGGACTAATCCTTTAGGAGAATTTATCCTTAAAAAGGGAGAAAAAATTGTCCAAGGGTATGAGCTATTTTTTCCTAAAACCCTTAACAACGAAACTATCGGAGCAATTTTCTTTTGTGTAATTGGAGTCCTTACAATAGTTTTAGTTGAAAAGCTGGCACAAAAAAATTCGCTCTAAGTTTTATATTTGCCTTTCATAAACATCACACGATGATTCGAAGGCTGCTTCTGCTTGTGCTTTTTACTTCCATTTTCATTCATGCCCTTCAAGCGCAGGGAAATAGCTGTGACGTTAAAAGAATTCATTTTCAGAACGGGGAGAAAGTAACCTATCGTGCTGTTTACAATTGGGGGTTTATATGGGTAAATGCAGGCGATGTAGTCTTTACAGTCTCCGATACTGTGTTCCTTGATCAACCTGCACTACATCTAAAATCCTTGGGGTGGAGCTTAAAGCAGTACGACTGGTTTTTCAAGGTTCGCGACAGGTTCGAGTCAATAGTACATCCTTCAACCCTTCAACCCTACTGGTTCGAGAGGTCAACCAGCGAAGGAGGCTTTGAGGTGTATAATCGTTACGTATTTCGTCATGCACAATCGGAACTAGATATAATTAGTCAAACATCAAACCGACCATTTAAAAAAGAGATACTTCCTCTGAAAACATGCACGTTCGATGTTCTAAGTGCAATATACTACTGCAGATCGATAGATTTTGACAAGTATAAGAAAGGAGAAAAGATTCCTTTATCAATGGCAATCGATAACGAAGTGTTCGACCTTTACCTAAGGTATCTAGGACGAGAAGAGCTGAAACTTCGCGATGGAAAAATTTACAAAACAATACGGTTCTCTGCAATGCTTGTCGAAGGAACAATATTTAAAGGAGGAGAAGACCTATTAGTTTGGGTTACTGATGATCTGAATAGGATTCCAGTTCTTATAGAAGCCAAAATACTGGTGGGCTCGGTGAAAGCAATTATTTCCGGAATAGAAGGACAAAAGTACCCTATCACTTCACTATTAGATTAGATTCTTTAGAACTGTTTTACTATTTTTGATGAAAATACAAGGTAAAAAAAATGGTTCGAGTTAAACCCTATTGGTTGGTTCTTCTTTGTATCTGTGGTCTTTTATTCATTTTTTACAGCATAAGAAACCCTTTGCTTCGTCTTCTAATAAATCAACAAACTGAAAAATTTGATAGGCGTTTTAGGGTTTCAACTTCATATAGTAATGCGTATTTGATTGGGTTAAACAAGGTAGTAGTTGAGGATATAAATATTACAAGAGGAAAGAATAACCTAACCCTTAACTCTAACAAGATTCAAGTTTATATTCCTTTAAGTAAGCTAATTAGAAAAAAGTTAAGCCCATCGTTAATACTAGTTGACTCATTAACCATAAATTATAATCTTTCCAAAGAAAAAGTTCAGATTGAGAACAGCACTAGCTCAGTAGGTAATAAAAAAGACATAAGCAAGAACCTAACGTTGTATAATTACGAATTTTTTCGCAAAGCGATTGGGGTAACCCCTTACCTTTCTTCAACAAAGTTATGCGTAAACTATCTTAAAGCAACTGTTTCCAACGAAGAGAACTACACTACAATAACCTCAGAGTCGTTGCAAGTAAATAATGGGATGGCTCAAGTGGAACTAAAAGTTGATGAAAATGGGCAGACTAACATAATTCAATTTGCAAGTACCACTTACTCAAATAATAGTATTCAAATTAGTGTGAGTGGTTGCAAAAATGCTTCAGTCATTCTTCCTGGAAAATGGATTCATGGTTTTCAATCTAGTTTCGACTTATTGGAACTAATGTTATTCTCGGTTTCGAACCCTTCAAACGAAACATCTTTAAAAGGAAGTATCAGCTTAAATGGTTCTAAATTCTTTCATCATAGATTATCGGAAAGCGAAGTTTCAATCGATTCTGTTACCTTTAATTTTAGTACTAGAATCAATCCTATGGATTTTAAAATTGATAGTGTCTCGTTTGTTAAGGTAAACTACTTTATTATTCCCTTTGAGTTTTCGATATCAAACAATCGTAAACCGAGGGTTAAGCTGAATCTTTTAAAAACAAGCTTTGATGCTTCAGATCTCTTTGAGTCGATACCAAGAGGGCTTTTTGCAAACCTTCAAGGGTTAAAAGTTCAAGGGACATGTTGGCTTGAAACTTTCATTGACATTGATACCAATGAACCCGATAGCTTAATCTTCAATTCCAAGCTAACACCCATCGACTTCAGAATATTATCCTATGGATATCAAGATTTCAGAATGCTGAATGATACTTTCACATACTATGTATATGCCAGTGATACAGTAGCTAAAGCTATTCGAATAGATACAGAAAGCAAGACATTTTGCTCCTTCTATAAAATTTCACCCTTTCTAATAAACGCTGTGGTAACCGCCGAAGATGGTGGGTTCTTTTTCCATAAGGGATTCGACCCCGATGGTTTTAGATATGCCCTATCACAAAATATCAAGCAGAACCGTTTGATAAGAGGTGGAAGCACTATTTCAATGCAACTTATTAAAAATCTTTATCTTAACCGAAATAAAACTTTACTTCGCAAGGCCGAAGAGGCTTTAATTGTTTGGCTTATCGAAACACAAAGGCTTGTTAGCAAGGAGCGTTTGCTAGAAATATACTTGAACATAATCGATTGGGGACCAAACATTAACGGAATAACAGAAGCATCAATGTTTTATTTTTCCAAGGAACCCTCCCAGCTCAACCTAAACGAAGCGATATTCATGGCAAGCATAATCCCAAGACCAAGCTTTTTCATGCAGAACTTCGATACCCTAGGAAACCTTAAACCCTACATGGAAAACTACTTCAACTTTGTGGCAGGTAAGATGTACGAAAGAAATAGTATTTCACAAGAAGACCTAGACGAATTAAAATGTAACGTTATTCTATCGGGTCGAGCAAAGGATTACTTAAACAATAAAGTTGAAACGGATACTACCTCTGCAAACTATTGGATGCTAGAAGATTAATTTTATATTTCACATTTTTTTACTGAAAACAACGACATATCCTCTAGTTTCAAAGCAACCAGATAACCTAAACCTTTCAACCTACCACCATATACGCAACCAGCATCAAGGGGTATCATTCTTGATTTTTCGTTATTAATTGTTCTCTCTATCTCTTCGAGCGGCGTAGTTGTATGGCCATAAATTAACACCTTACCTGGCATAAAACTTTCAGGAATGGGTTGAGGCCGACTCCAAAGCATTGAGTCAATATCGGACATAGGATCCTTGGCTTTGAAATTTATCCCCCCATGTACCAGCAGGTACTTGTCATCTAGTTCAATGTAGTAGGGAAGGCGTTCGAAAAACGCTAAATGCCTATCAGGTAAATCGATAGGAAATTTAAAGAAGACGCTAAGCATTTCTCTGTAACTCTCAAGGGTAGCTCTGCCATCGTTATGCATCCAAATATCGTAAGAAGGAATAGTAAATCTGGCATCAAGCAGCATCTGCTCATGATTACCCCTTATACCCCTAATAAAAAAACCACTTTCTCTTAAATTTATGATATACTCGATTAGCTGCGCACTAAACGAGCCTCTGTCGATGTAATCGCCCAAGAAGAATAGCCTATCTTCTTTACCAATACCAATTTTATCTTCTAATAGATTCCTAAGTGTTAGAAGGCATCCATGGGTATCAGCAATAATATACGTTGACATAGTAAAGAAAAAACACGAAGATAATACCAAAAACCTAAAACCTTGTTAAATTTGTTAAACATTATTATTGCTGTTAATGCAGAGGACAAGTTATTAAATAATTTCATAACAAATACTTAGCGATTATGATATACAAATTCAGGATGATTTCGGGGGAGGAAAAAGCATTTCTACGAGATTATGAAATTGATTCGAATAGCACATTCCTAGCCCTCCATAGCTTCATTCAGAAAGAGTTAGACTTCGACCCACAGCACCTTGCTTCATTCTTTTTAACAGATAAGCATTGGAATAAGGGGCTAGAGCTCACATTGATAGATATGGACAACGATGGAGGCCCTGCTGCAATACCAATGGAATCGGTGAAGCTTGGTGATCTTCTAAAACAAAAGAAGGAAAGATTGCTGTATGTTTTTGATATTTATACCGATAGAAGCCTTTTTATGGAACTTCTTGATACTTTTCCGAGAGTTGAGGGCGAGCACTATCCGAATTGTACTGCGTCTATCGGTAATCCACCCCAACAAATTATCATTGAAGAAGTTGACCTTGATAGCCTTTCAATTGACGACAAGGATTTCGATAGCATTGTTAACGATATTGGCTCTGATATAGAAAGCTATGGGCTAGGCACTGAATTCATGGATGAGGAGGAAGATAAATAGAATCCCTGAAAGCTTTCATTCATTAAATGAACTTAGAAAAAACCCTTATAATCATCCTTGGCCCAACCGGAGTTGGAAAAACTGCACTTAGCCTCAATATCTCAAAACATTATAACGCTCCTATCTTATCTGCCGATTCACGGCAGTTTTTTCGTGAGATGAAAATTGGTACGGCTGCACCAACCCCTGAACAGCTAAAAGCAGCAGATCACTATTTTATTGGACATAAGAGCATTACCGAAAGGTATAGCTGTGGAATGTTTGAACTCGATGCAAATGAATTGCTAAAAAAGATATTTCAAACACATGATACCGCCCTTCTTGTAGGTGGCTCAATGCTTTATATTGATGCTGTTAGCAAGGGAATCGACGATTTTCCCTCGCCGGACACTGATCTAAGAAAATCTTTAGAAAATCAGTTGAAGACTGAAGGTATTGAAAGCCTTTGGGCCCAACTAAAATTGCTGGATCCAACTCACTACCAGCAGATAGATTTAAAAAACTCGCAAAGAGTTTTAAAAGCAGTTGAAGTGTGTTTACAAACTGGAAAACCTTATAGCAGCTTTCTAACCCAACCAAATAAAGCAAGAGATTTTAGGCAAATCAAAATTGGTTTAACCCTTCCCCGTGAAGAACTTTTTGAAAGAATAAACAGTAGAGTTGATACAATGATTGCCAATGGTCTTGCTGATGAGGCAAAAGCGCTATACCCTTACCGAAATCATAATGCCCTTAAAACTGTTGGTTACAGGGAGATATTCGATTTCCTCGATGGAAAAACAACTCTTGATATTGCAATTGATTTAATAAAGAGAAACACCCGTAGGTATGCTAAACGTCAACTCACATGGTGGGCAAAAGATGCAGACATACAATGGTTTATACCTGATGAGCAGGAGAGAGTGATTGAATTTATTGACAAGGTAAAAGGAGATTAAGTAGGGTCTGCTGAAAAACTCAAATTGTCCTCTCGAACCGACTTTTCGAGGCGGATACGTGATCCATCGGCCTCGGCTGGTGAGCCGAAAAACAAGTGCAAGGGTTTTAACTATAAAGTTCAAAAAACCTTGAATTAGATGATTAGTAAATGTCGGTTATGTGATTGTAATACAATGGTATAGATGTTTTTCAGCAGACCCTAGGTATTGTGAATTTTTTGAATAACGAGTTTTCATTTACGAAGTAATAGAGCTGAATAGTGTCTGAAAAACTTAAATCGCTAACTTCTTGTCTTTTTTCTTGTCAGAGTTTGACTAGGCGTAGGTTTAAGGCGTTGGCAAGTTCAAACTCTGACTAATAACCTCCAACGTTAAACTCTAAACTCCTTAGCTAAGCGTAGCCGAAGTGCTGAACCCTAAAACTCTTCAACACCTAACTTTCAGTTCCTTCTTCTTGTTCACATACAGCCAAACATACCTAGTTCCAAGTGTGCGATGGGGCTTCCAATCCTCGGAAATACCGATTAGCTCTTTCTTAAGGTCTTTACCCTCCTTATCAACTCCATACAGCTCTTTCATTCCCTGACGAATGGCAAGGTCATCGATGGGGAAAACATCGGGTCGATTGAGCGAGAAGATTAGCAGCATTTGGGCAGTCCAAATACCTACACCCTTAATCTGCGTAAGCAGTGAGATAATTCCCTCATCATCAATCGACTGGATTCTTTCAACGGACAAATCATTGGCTATAGCAAACTCAGCCACATTCTTCACATAGTTTGCCTTAGCATTGGAAAGACCCGCTTCGCGAAGCGATTCAATGGGTGTCTCTTTTAGAATTTCAACACTTGGGTAACCTTTTGGGAATAGCTTCAAAAAGCGGTTGAAGATAGCAGTGGCCACCCTCCCCGATAGCTGCTGCGAGATTATGTTCTCAACAAAGTCGAGGTATAAATCCTTTGACTCGGAGAGATTGGGTAAAGTGTATTGCTTCGCAATAGATTCTATTACAGGGTCATGGAAGGGCAAATGGTTGGTTGTCTTCATTAAAAGTTGAAAAATTTAAATAATGTACTGAGCAAAAAAAATGTTGAACACCTTGTAAAAAATGGTTATTCGCTAAAATTAGTGAGAAATAAAATATGTTCTTATTTTTGAAGGCAAAAAATATGGACAGTTTAAAAGAAGCATTAACCAAAATTTTAGAAGTAAAAGATCCTTGGTTTATTGAAAAGATAGATGTGCATTCAGGAACAAAGACAGTCAATGTATTTATAAATTTTGAAAAGGATACAAAATTTTGTTGTTCTAAATGCGGGGTAAAAAGCAAAGTGTATGACAGCAGTTATCGGGTATGGAGACATTTAGACTTATGCGATTACAGATGTTATTTAAACATAAAAATGCCAAGAACACGGTGCTCTGAACATGGGATAAAAGTTTTGTCACACCATCCATTTGGTAGACAGAGTACACATTATAGTTTTCGATTAGAAGAGTTGATAATGACAAAAGCAAAAACTATATCAATTAGAGCCATGTCATTAGAACTTGGTGAACCAGATAATAATCTATGGAGGGTAATCCATTATTATATCCAACAAGGGATATCAAGTATTGATTGTTCGGGTACAACAAAAGTAGGCGTTGATGAAAAGGCTTATAAAAAAGGGCATAATTATGTTAGCGTTTTTACAGATTCAGAGACCGGAAATGTTATTTATGTTTGTCCTGGACGTGATGAGTCAACGTTTGCAAGATTTTATGAGAAATTGTTTAATCTCTGCGGTGATCCAAATTATATAAAACAAATCAATATAAATATGTCAAAAAGTTATATAAGTGGCTCACAAGAATATTTTACAGTAGCCAAAATAATATTTGATAAATTTCATATTAAAAAAGCCCTTAACGAAGCTGTTGATAAGGTAAGAAAGAAAGAGGTTGTTTACTGTGAACATTTGAAAAAAACAAAATATATTTGGTTGAAAAACAGAGAAAATTTGACAATAGAACAAAAAAATAAATTGGCTATATTTCTTGAAGAATCAACAACTGATACGGCTCATGCTTACAAATTAAAAACAGCGTTTGACCAACTATGGCGTATACAGCAAAATGCGATAGAGCCTACGTTAAATCAATGGCTTGTAATGGTAGAAAAAACAGAATTAAAACCAATGTTGTCATTTGCTAAAACTGTGATTAATCATTTTCAAGGCATCGTCAATTCAATGAAATCGTTAGTTACAAATGCTCTTTCAGAAGGTCTAAATAGTGTATTTCAATTATCCAAATACAGAGCAAGAGGATATAGAAATGTAAACAATTTTATTTCTATGATTTACCTTCTTGGAAATGATTTTAAATTCTCTTTTCACTAAAAATGTCGAATAACCTAAAAAATTGGTATAATTGAAAAAACAAATTCCATAACCTAATGAAAATTAAACTGTTCCAACTGTTTTTTTAGTTCCTCCTTGGGGGGAAGATATAATTTATATTCCCGAGGGAAAATATGTTGGCCCTCGGCAAGGGTAAACTCCACAACAGTTTTGTTTGTTTGCTTGCAAAGAATGATGCCAACGGTTGGATTCTCGTTTTCGTTTCGCATCCGACGGTCGTAGTAGTTCACATACATTTGCATTTGGCCTATGTCCTGATGCGTAAGTTTACCAATTTTTAAATCAATTAGGACAAAACAGCGTAACAGACGGTTATAAAAAACGAGATCGATATAGAAGTTATCACCTTCAAAGCTTATGCGCTTCTGACGGGCTTCGAACAAGAAACCCTTTCCGAGTTCCAATAGGAAATGCTCAATTCTATCAATTATGGCTTGCTCCAGTTGCGATTCAGTGTATGTAGCCTCTTCTTTTAGCCCAAGAAAATCGAGAATATACGATTGTTTAACCAGATCGTTAGGGTTATTGATGATTTGACCTTGCTTCGCAAGCTTAATTATTTCGTTTTTATTCTTCCATCTTAATTATAACATATAAAAAATTCTAA
>CAYZSD010000004.1:0-54242 GCA_964481075.1 uncultured Rikenellaceae bacterium
AGATATATAAAATTCAACTAATTTATTGATGTTTTTTTTTTTGATTAAATGAAAAAATTAGCCCTAAATAGTTTCCTGAGAGTTCATACTTCCCTTTAGTTGGAGGAGAGGTGAGAAGATTGGCAAACTGGTACTCGCCTTCAATAGTGTTCTGAAAGTTGATAACATAAATCAGGTTAGCTTTTAGTAAACCCCAACTTGTGGCCAAGGTAACGCCAGCACCACCTACGTAACTACCATAGATCAGATTCTTTTGGCTTTCAACGTTAATCCCAAATATTTCCCTCGACTCAGAATCGTCCTCATTATGAATTGTTAGTGTCGTTATTCCACCTCCTGGGGGAAAATACATAGCTTTATATCCAGTAGAAAAATTTGCAAAGAAACTTTTCGATAGCTGAATATTCATTTTTACTAGTAAAGGAGCAGAAAAACTTACCATTGCATATGAGTTAATTTTATCTTCCCAATCCTCTGTGAAATGAGGATATAAGTCTTTTTGTAAAACTTTGTATTGTACATTTAATGTGGGTTCAAGAGCAACAAGAAAACCCGTGATGATTGACCACTTTTTTTCGGGATATAGGTCGAATTCGAAACCAGAATTAAAACCTACAATAGGAAAGTTTTGAAATGAGTAGTTACCGTACTGAGGATAAATCTGGGCACTATTATACAAAACTGGACCAGTAACAAAACTAAACTTATGATACTTGTTAAGCGATGGGTATTCATCGGAAACTTGTGCAAAAAGGGTTAGACCAAAAGCAACGATAAAGAATAACCCTGCTACTGAAATCTTTAATAATTGTTTAACCATATCAATACTCAAGTATTTCTATTCACGCTATGCTCAAATTTACTACAACTTTTTTTATATGCGAGTAGAAAGGTATTCCACCTTCTTGCATCCTAGTCTTCTTTCAGGCAATAGTTAATGTTTTGCCCGAACGGTTTGGTTTTTGTGTGAAAGATAATTGATGTTTACTGAAAAATAAAAGTAATTTGATTTATTCACCTAAAAAATGCTATTTTTGTTAATCGTTCAATACGTAAAAACTTAAGCCTGTGCTGAGAAACTATTTCTTAAGATTAGTAGTATTAGCTCAAATTCTAGTTTGTTTACACCTATGCCCATTCGTTGGAAAAGGAATGGGACAGCTCGAGCCCTATAACCCTTCACAGGTAAACTCAAAGCTTTCACTGGCCCTTTCCAACGCCCGATTGGAGCCAGAAGTATCATTAGCCATAATAAACCAATGTATTTTCGAGGCCGAACGTGCTAAGGATAGGCACACAAAGCATAACGGATACATTGCAAGGTCCAAATATTACCTTCAGAATAAGCTTTTCGATGAAGCGCTTCTTTCAGCCAACCAAGCCTTTATGCATGCTATGGAGGCTGGTTTTGTCCTCGAAATCCATGAGGCGTTGCAGATTTTATCACAAGCTCACATCTCAAGGGGACTTGGTGATGAAACATTAGAGTACCTCTACAAGGGTTTAGATTACGCCTATCAGCTCAACGACTCCGCTTCAATAGCATGGTATCTGGTCAATCTCCCGGTTATTGAGTTCAACCTGGGAAATTTGGGGAGAGCCATGGAGTTCTCATTGAAAGCCCTTACTTTTTTTAGGCAAG
The DNA here is from genome assembly GCA_964481075.1 of uncultured Rikenellaceae bacterium. Classification (GTDB taxonomy): domain Bacteria; phylum Bacteroidota; class Bacteroidia; order Bacteroidales; family Tenuifilaceae; genus MWFE01. The sequence goes on from CAYZSD010000004.1 coordinate 1,643, forward strand.
GAAACAACCCTATTGGCTTTGCAAAAACCCAGTACAACCTTGGGATTATTCACGTAAAGCTTGGAAATTACCCATTATCGTTACAGTATATCGTTAATGGACTTGAAACCTTTAGATTGCATAAGGATACGCTTATGATTGGGAGATCGTTGAATGCCCTTAGTAATCTGTATCTTATCCAAAATAAGATTGATAGTGCTTTCATTTATATTAATCAAGCCCTTAATGTCTTTGAAAATTTCAGCAACTTGGAATACCTGAGAACAAAAGCCATTTATGCCGAAATTCTTATTAACCATAAAAAAATGGATGAGGCTTTGGTAGTTCTTAGGCAAACCATTGATGAACAAAAAGTTGAGAGTGATGTAATAGGCCTTTCTCATTCACTGCTAACCCTCGGAAACCTTTACCTAACCCTCGATAAAACTCAGCTTGCTTCGGAATGCTTTCGTCAATGTATATCCATTACTCGAAATTCAAACCTAAACGATCTTCTTCGTAAGGCATATAAGGGCTTGGCTTCAGCACAGGGAAAGGTTGGTAACTTTCATTTAGCCTACAGAAGTTTGTCGGAGTATATTCACATTACCGATAGCCTTTTTAATCTTCAAAAGATAAGCGAGGCGGTTAAGCTCGAGGAGCAAGCAGATAAGGACAAGTATCTTTCTGAGATTAGGTTAAGGGAACAAGAACTTGAAAGAAGAAAGGTGCTTATTGCACAACAGCGAAAAACCCAAATTCTATTAGTGATAGTAATTCTGTTAAGTTTAGGGATTGCCATTTTTGCATACAGGGAATACCTAATCAAGATGAGAGCCAACGCAAAGCTTTCGGAGCAGACAAAAGCACTTGAGCAGCAGAAAAGAATTGCCGATAGGCGTACCCTCGACTTCACCGATAGCTTGAATTATGCCAAACGAATACAGCAAGCCATACTAAGGGCATCGCTACAGATAAAAAGACATTTCCCCGACTCCTTCCTGATTCTTATCCCTCGCGACATCGTGAGTGGCGACTTCTATTGGGTTAAAGAGAAGAATAATCTGGTACTTATTGCCCTTGCCGATTGTACTGGGCATGGTGTTCCTGGTGCTCTGATGAGCATTATTGGGACTTATGGTCTGAATCGTTTGGTTAATGAGATGAATCTCACCAATCCCAGCGAGATACTTAACAGCATTAACACCCTTTTCGAGGAAAGCATTGAACAGCAGGAAGGTTTTGAAATCTTCGATGGCATGGATATTGGTCTTTGCTCATACAATCCTAAGTCGAAGGAGCTTATCTACTCAGGAGCAAACATACCCCTTTACATCATGCGAAGCGTTGATTCGCCTCCTCCTACTAGCGCAATTGCGGCTAAGGGGCAAACCCATGTGCTTTACCAGGTCAAACCAAATAAACAACCCATAGGATCCTACTTCGAACGTACCCCTTTTGTCTCCCATAGCATCAAGCTAATGGCCGATGATATCCTGTATATGTTCTCCGATGGCTTTTACGACCAGTTTGGCGGGGATGATGGGAAAAAATTCCGCTCCACCCAGCTTTTAAAACTACTTTGCGGCATAGCCGAATTCCCATTGGTTAAACAAAAGGAGATTTTGGAAGATACCTTCACCAAATGGAAGGGAGCACGCAATCAAGTTGATGATGTGAGCTTTGTGGGGGTGAAGATTTAATAAATTAATTGGTTAATAACCTAATTTTATCCTATAATAATTTTTTTTGTTAGAACAATCTTGTAATTCAATAATAATAATAGTTTCTCTTTTTTTTTTTAGTTGTTCCAAAACCCAGTTATCTTTACATAAACCTAATTACGACTATATGACAAGAAATCAAAAACATACAATTATTGGTCTTAGCATTGCCATTTTTTTAGCTGTATGCCGCATGACAGATCTTTTCGGTTTAATCCATTTAGATAAAAGTATAACCTCAACATGGATTAATGAGATAAAGTTTTGGATTTTCTTAGGATTTGTGTTTTTGATTGCCACAAAAATTGAAAACACCAAATTTTTATTATGGAAAGAAATTAAAGGAAAATGGTATTTCTACATTATTTCCATTGTCTCAATTTTTGCAGGAGCGGTTATTGTAGGGATAGCTACTCCAATGATTTTTAAAGCCTTAAACATTTCAATTAGCCAAGATGTTTTGGAATCTGTTACCAATTTTTATTGCGAAAGTAAAGTGCTATTGATTTTTGGTTGCTTAACAGCAGGTGTCGTTGAAGAACTAATTTACAGAGGCTATTTAATGCCCAGATTGGAAATTCTTTTCAAACATAGTTGGGTGGTTATTGTGTTGTCTTCATTAATTTTTGGAATAGCACATGTAAGCAATCTTAGCTTAATAGGAGTAGTGGTTCCAACTTTAATTGGCCTAATTTTTTCTTATCATTATTATAAATACAGAAATATTGTTGTTTTAATCATCGTACATTTCCTCATTGATTTTGCCTCATTTTTAACTAGTTGCTAGTAATATTTTATTATTAAAACCGCTTATTGATAACCAGCAGGTAATCAACCATCAGCAGAAAAAGAAGGAAGAAATCGGCCTCTTGCCACCCGAACAGATTCATCAGAATTGAAAGTACCATTACTATGAATACAATGTTTCTGTAGTTTTCAAGTGTTGTCCTTTCCTGTTTCCAATTTTTAGCTATCGTAATCACTCGATAGCTTAGGAAAGGGACAAAGGCTATGTAGAAGAATACAAGGCCTAATGAATGGCTTACAAACCTCATAATGCCTGAAAACACTACCAATCCCGCAGTAAAAACAATAACCTTCCTCTCCGAAATCTTCCTTTCAGCCATTGATTAAAATTTTGGTAAAGATAGTATAAAAACCTAATCCAAAATAGTTATCCAGCCATGTTTGTCCTCTATATCACCATACTGAATGCCAACAAGAGTCTCGTATAGTTTCGTTGAAATGGGGCCCGGCTTGCCTTCGCAGCAGAACTTGTAAATCTTACCTGTCTCAAGGTCGTTGATCTCGCCAATAGGCGAAATGATAGCAGCTGTTCCACATGCTCCAACCTCCTCAAAAGTTTCCAGTTCTTCAACGGGGACAGGCCTTCTTTCAACCTTCAAACCCATGTCTTCAGCAAGGGTTGTAAGGCTCATGTTGGTAATTGATGCGAGTATTGACGAAGACTTTGGGGTTATGTACGTTTTGTTCTTGATACCGAAGAAGTTTGCTGCTCCAATTTCGTCGATGTATTTCTTCTCGCACGAATCGAGGTACATTGGTGAGCTATACCCTGCTTTCTGTGCCTTCACTGTGCCCCTAAGGCTTGCAGCGTAGTTTCCACCTACCTTGAATGTTCCTGTTCCAAGGGGAGCTGCACGGTCGCTGTCCCTAACAATTGCAATTTTCACTGGGTTAAAACCTTCCTTAAAGTAAGGTCCTACAGGAGAAACAAATACAAAAAACATGTAATCCTTAGCTGGTCGAACTCCAACCTCTGCCCCAATACCAATAAGTGTAGGGCGAATGTAAAGAGAAGCTCCTGTGCCATAGGGTGGAACAAATCTCTCATTGAGTTTCACCGCTTTAACCACAGCACGAAGAAACAAGTCGCTGGGAACTTGCGCCATCAATACCCCTTCGGCCGAACGCTGCATGCGCTTGGCGTTCTCTTCCCACCTAAAAAGTCGTATCTTGTTGTCTTTGCCCCGATAGGCTTTCATCCCTTCGAAAGCCTCTTGCCCATAATGGAGGGCTGTTGCAGCAATGTGAACGGGGAAGTACTCAGAATCGGAAACTTCAAGATCGCTCCATTGTCCTTCCTTTTCCTTGTAAACGCTACGAACGTTGTAATCGGTTTTAATGTAACCGAAAGGTAGATTACTCCAGTCGAGTTGTTGCATGATGAATTGTTTTATTTGTTGGAAAGAATATCAAAATATCTTATATTTACTAATCGGTTATCACTTCTTGTTGTTGTTGAAAATGCTATATTTTTTTTGACCTTAAACACCTTTTTTGGTTTAGTTCAAAGAAAAGGAAAAGGTAAACTATTTTAATAGGTTATAATTCCTAGTATTCCACTTTTCCTTCATACTTCTGCCACTTTACAAAACCTTTAATAGCCTCACTTGGAAGAATTTGCTTTGTTTCAATCTTCCTTTTTTCGAAAGGTAAAGCAATCTCATCATAGATGAAAGAATCGTCGAAACCAATACCCTTTGCATCGTGCTTGGTGTTTCCAAAGAATACTCTATCGATTCGTGCCCAGTAAATTGCTGCAAGACACATGGGACATGGCTCGCAAGAGGTGTAAATGGTACAACCCTTTAGGTTAAAATCGTTTAGTTTTCTGGCAGCTTCTCTAATAGCCATCACCTCGGCATGTGCTGTAGGGTCGATACTAGCGGTTACCCTGTTTACACCGGTGGCTATGATTTCACCATCCTTCACAATCACCGCACCAAAAGGGCCTCCACCGTTTTCAATATTTTTTATCGAAAGGTTTATGGCTTCCCTCATAAATTCTTCATGTCTATCATGCATGGTTAACCTAAAGTTTTTGTTGTGTGAATATCCAAAAATATGAAAAATACTACTCTCATCAAATAAAATATTACTCATTTTTTCATACATTGCGCAATGTTGGTTTCAAGTGTTTCACTATAGGCAAGTTGAAGTTTTGCTCATTATTTGGTTTACTAAAAAATTCTTTTAGCTATGCAAAAATTCTGCCTCTTCTTAACACTTTTCATTTTCTCAGGACTTTACGTTCAGGCTCAGGAGAAACATGTTGAAACAGGAAGAGAACTCATTGAGCTTATCTACAGCACTTACAAAGATAGCTGGTATCCTCATTTAACTTTTAAACAGGATATGTTTCGCTACAGGGACGATAGCCTTATTAGGAATGAAATTTGGCTTGTTGCTTACAGCGCACCGGGTAGATTACACATCCGCTACAACGACTTCGACTCAGGTAGAGGCTGGCTGATTATCAATGACTCTATCTACACGTACAGTAATAACAACCTTATTGGCACAAGACCAAGACTCCACGAGCTCATGACCCTTGGGCTGGATATTTATGTGACCCCTCCAGCAATTACTCTTCCAAGGATTACCCAAATGGAGTTCGACCTCTCCGTTGTTTGCGTTACCACGCAAAAGGGTAAGCTGGTTTACCAGGTGGGAGATTACAACAAGCAATGCTTTTGGGTTGGAAAGGATGATCTCCTTTTTGTGGGAATAAGAAAGGTTTGCGAGGCAGGTGTGCAGGAAACATACTTCGACAGCTACAAAAGTTTTTACGGAAAACCCGTTGCAACGCAAATCCAATACTATCAGAATGGTAGGTTAACCCTATTCGAAAAGTACTTCGAAATTAGGCTTCCATCCTCCCTTCCTGATGAGTTCTATAATCCAGAATTATTTCACAAAACGAGGTGGTGAAAATCCATTACAGCTTTTATCATCATATAAAAAAAATGAAAACTGTTTCCTTTATTTTATTGTTAATATGTCCATTGTTTTCTAATTCACAAAACTATAGCAGGAATTTCAAGGTAAAGGATTTTATTGTTTTTTTTGATAACGATAGTGTGAAATTTTTCTTTGATGATATTGGTCGGCTAGTTCAGAAGGATAGAGCAAACTACTACAGAAAAGGTAAAATTGATAAAACCCATATTAATGTTTATGGTCAATTTAGGGATTATCATATCAACGGTCGGATTGCATTAGAGGCTACAATGATGGATGATATGTTGAATGGCAAAGCTACTTATTACTATAACAAGAGGAAACGAAGGGTTGAAGCTGAAGGCTATTATTCTAAAGACAAAAAAGTTGGAAATTGGTATTTCTATTACAAAAATGGTCGCCTTAGTGAAGTAATTAATTTTTCAGACAGTATTCCTGTCATTGAAAAATCCTACAATAAGAAAGGCAAACAAGAAGTGTGTGATCGGTCTGGCTTTTTTAAAGGGTATTTTAGAAATTTTAGTTCGGATGACCAGTATATAGCAAAGGGTGAAGTACAAAATGGAAAGATGACAGAATGGTGGTCAATGTACACTTCTTCAAATGAGAAAATCGCCGATGAACTATTTGAAGATAACAAATTTGTTAGAGGTATTTCAATGGGTTACGAGTATAAGGACTTTCCAAGATTAAAGATTAGTAAGTATTACCCATCTGAAACGATTACATTTTACGATAACCTTTTAGGTTGGGACAAAAGCTATCGTAACTTGTTTACTATTAGATGGAACAATAAGTTTCCTTTATATTACTTTAATCAGATAGAGGCTTTTCTAAACAGCAGTATTCCTCATGATATTAAAGATCAATGGATTTTTGTGTCCTTTAAGATGAAAGAGGAAACATGTTACAATGAATTACATATTCGTTCTTCTATTGGCGATAGTGTAGTTGAAGAACTTGCATTTCAGATTTTGAATACCTTGCTGCCTGAGTTCCACGTCCATTATGTTCCAACAAATCTGAAAGCGAACTATTTTTTTGGGATTATGATACAGAATGGTGTTACAATAATACCTTCAAAGATAGTTCAAATTGAAATAGAAGCGTTAAGTAGAATAAGAATGAAGGAGCAATAGTAACTAGTATGCAGTTTTAGCAAACTTCTTGGCGTTAATCTCAACCTTTAAAATAAAGAAGTAGCTCTCATCATCGAGCTGTAGGAACTGGTAGTTCAAGGTTTCTCCAGTTTTTCGGGCTATGTCAATGAGTCCTAGGCCTGCCCCACCCTTCTCGGACAGCTTACCTTCCTTAATCTGCTTTTTGTACATCTCCTTGAGCTCCTCAAGTGTGGCATTATTAACGGTTATCAGCGATTGCTCAAGGGAGTCCTTGTGCTTCTTGGCCACCATATTCGAAGTGATAACGTAGTAGGTATCCTGTTTTTTCCCAATGATGAAAAGGCCATTGCCAATGTTGCTATCCTTTATCTCATCGGAATGCTTGTTCATGTTCTGAAGGGTCTCAACCATAACATGGTAAACCTTACGCTGTACCGAACGTTCCTCGCTGTGCTTCTCCATGTCCGATTCAGCCATCGATGTGAACATTTTGGTTATTTCATGGCTAAACTCGCCTAGGTAAACAAGCGAAAATCCGTTCTCAATCATTTCATCGTAAATATTTGAAATTGATTTGATGAAGTTGAAAGTAAGGTTCATGGTTTTATTGTTTTAGTATTGATATGTCTGTCAAATATCCAATAACAAATATAACTATTCTTATTCGAAATAATTAAAAGATAAAGAAAAAATGAAAACTAAAGATTTTTCCTTCCTATTGAGTAACCATTTACAAAAAAATCAGGGTGCTGTGTTCATGAACACAACACCCTGATTATCTTTTTAGTAATGAATACAATAACACCTATTTCAGGTTAAGCATATCCAATCCCTGCTTAAACCTAATGTCAACAGGGATATTCGATTTGTTAATTCTATCCAAATCGGCTTGAAGCTCTTCCTTAATAAAACCCATTCCATCGAGCATCTCCTTAGCAGCTTGATAGTTACCATCACCCTGAATCTTAAGGGTTAGAGCCGCAAGTGAGTTCATTGCTTCGGTCATCTTCTCGAAATCAACACGATAGGTACCAGTTTCAGGATTTCTGGTGAAAGCACCCTGCTCCTGAAAGTAGTAAAAACGAATCATGTTTGCTTTCCCGTGAGCAGAAGCAGCACCGAATCGAACCGAACGGAAAATGCCAGCCATGAAGGTTACATAATTATCCATCAAATCTTTACCTGTTATCTCTCCCATTTCTACCAGGTTTGCAACCATAAACAGCCCGAGGATATCGGCCTTGTTCTCCTCAATGGCGCTGTAGGTTTCCTTTAGTGCCTCCCGTACAGTCCCTTTCTTGTTAATGGTATTCTTAATCCCTAAACCGTGAGCAACCTCATGGAACATGGTGTTTTCGAAGAAGGCATCGAAGGTAATATGCTTACGCTGCTCCTCGTCAATAAGTAGCTGGCTGATTGGCACAAGTATCTTATCGAACTTGTACTTCATGGAGTTCTTGAGCTGAAGCTTTCGACTTCCCTTTTCAATATGAACCTGCTCATCGTTGGGTAGATTAATGGCAATGGTTTTGCTACCAGCATTGCAGTCGCCAGCGTAGAAAACAGCCTCGTAAACCCCCAGGTCGCTATCGCTACCCGGAACTTCCATTTTATAGCTATTCTCAACTGGAAGGTTCTTCTGAAGCTGAGGCAGAAGCGCAGCAAAGCGATGAAGTTTTTGGCTCCACTCCAAGTCTTTTATCAAAATAAAAGCCTCATGAGCAGCCTTATAGCCGTATAATCTGTCTTCGTAGTTCTCAATAGGTCCAACCACAAAGTCGATGTTGTTAGTTTTCATATCCATCCAAGCCATATCACTTGGTTGATAGTTGTCGGAAAGAAGAGCTTCGGCTCTAAGGTTTAAGTAATTCTTAAGTCCTTCGTCTTCTGCAAGTTCTGCTGCTTTCCTGATTAGTTCTGCTGCTTTCTCGTGCTGCTCCTTGTACGCTTGGCTGTAAGGAACGGACTCGAGCGACCCATCGGCTTTTCTACGAATCAGAGTGTATAAACTGGTTTTGTCCTCCGAAGCAAATGCTTCAAACTCCTCCTTGGTCATATCTTGAGGATAGAAGTTGGCTCCATCGGGTTTCTTCCCATAACCTTCAACAAAGGGTTCATTATTATTAAGGCGTTCCCATGGGCCATAGTTAATCTTAACGAATTTTAGGGTCTCTTTGTCTTTTATTTTCGCAAAGAGTTCCTCTTTATTTCCGTATGCCTGACTCCAAAAAATGTCGTCCATAATAGTTGCTGCTTCGAAAAGCAGAGGAAGCATTTGCTTCTCTTTTGCTGAAAGGTGGCTAATATCGGCCGTTAGCTCAACCTTTACAAAGTTGTTCACTTTTGATAGCATCTCTTCATTTACCTCTTTCTTTGGCTGACATGACGATAGCATCAAAAAGCCAGCCATTGCAGTTAGAATTAGTGTTCTTTTCATTGGATTATAGTTTGGTTTGGTAAGATTTTGTTATCAAGTAGGAATGTGACTCCTATTTTTCTTCAAGAACATCGTCGGAATTGAACTTAAAGCCTAAACGCTTTCCTGTTTGAAGCTTCGAACTTTCAATTTTTGAGTTCATTTGGGCAACTGAAACAATTTTCATAACATCATAGGGCGGAACCAACAGGTCGAACTCAAGGGAATAAAGAATTGATGTTTCTAATATTTTCCTTAAAGCATCCTTGCTAATAATTGCCTGGCCAAAATTGTTGTATAGGAAACCCATCTGCCTTTTCCCTTCTACAAAGTAATGGTTCTCGCGGTTAACAAAGATACGACCAATGAGGTAACCCAGGTCATCAAGACGATTATACTTAAATGAATCGGTGAGAAAGTTGTAAATGTTAATCATTCCACAGTAAGAGTTCAATCTATTATCTTGAACGTAAGGAAGTTTCCAAATACTGTGGTCGCGATCGAACTCAAAAATATTGGAGTGCATACTAAAAATAAGAATGTCACCTGCTACTCGTATCTCAGCCTCAAATTTACCCCGGTCGCGGAACTCTAGCTTAACCCTCTTTTCATTAGTTTTCAAGTTGTTATTAAGGGTTACCGACATTTCGCTTAGCACATCCTTTATTAGGTTGAAGGTTTGGAAGGTATTGTCATAAACCTTCTGCTTCATCCCCGACTTCTCAAGAAGGGTTTCTAGTATCAACTCTTGGGGGTTCTTTTGGTTGCCGTTCATTTTTTTGCTGTTTTACAATTAATTCGCACCATAAAAATACTTAATTTTTTTTGGTATAAGTAATATGGAACGGTTTTGTTTTAAAAATCTTACTATATGGATATTAACTTAAAAATAGCAGTAGTTAACAATCTTTAGTAAGATCTAGCGAAAGCTACTCTTTTCGATGAAGGTTTACCCGTAATCATACAAGTACCAATTTCTTCTTCTCCATCGAGTGGAATTAAACGAATGGTAGCTTTAGTTTCCTCCTTAATCTTCTCCTCGGTTTCAGTTGTTCCATCCCAATGAGCAAGAACAAATCCTCCCTTATCATCGAGAACCTGCTTGAACTCCTCGTACGAGTCAACCTTAGTGGTATGTTGTATTCTGAAATCGTAAGCCTTTTGGAAGATATTCCTCTGTATATCATCAAGTAGTTTAACAATATGTTCAACAAGAACATCTTGGCTAACAAACTCTTTCGTCAGCGTGTCACGACGAGCAACCTCGGCTGTTCCCTTTTCCATATCCTTGGGCCCAATTGCAATCCGAACCGGATATCCCTTCATTTCATATTCAGCGAATTTGAAGCCTGGCTTAAGCGTATCACGGTTATCATAGTGGCATGTAATACCTTTCGCTTCGAGGGAGAATTTTAGCTCATTTACCTTTTGGCTTATCTTCGAAAGTTCGTCATCGGACTTGTAAATGGGTATGAAAACAACTTGTGTTGGCGCTAGCTTTGGAGGTAGGACAAGCCCATTGTCGTCTGAGTGAGCCATTACCAAAGCACCCATCAGCCTCGTTGACACACCCCATGAGGTTGCCCAAACATAATCGAGATTGCCTTCCCTGGTGGCAAATTTCACGTCGAAAGCTTTGGCAAAGTTTTGCCCTAGGAAGTGAGATGTACCAGCCTGTAAGGCTTTACCGTCCTGCATAAGTGCTTCTATGCAGTAAGTTTCCAAAGCACCTGCAAAACGCTCTCCCTCCGACTTTGTTCCAATCCAAACGGGTATTCCCATCCAGTTCTGTGCAAAATCGGCGTAAACGTTAACCATCTTTAGGGTTTCCTCAATAGCCTCTTCCTTGGTGGCATGGGCAGTATGCCCCTCTTGCCATAGAAACTCGGCAGTGCGAAGGAATAAACGTGTACGCATTTCCCACCTAACAACATTTGCCCACTGATTTATAAGAATGGGCAGGTCGCGGTATGACTGTATCCACCCCCGGTATGTGTTCCAAATAATGGTTTCGGAGGTTGGCCTAACTATTAACTCCTCCTCAAGCTTTGCATCGGGGTCAATTATAACTCCTTTTCCGTTAGGGTCATTTTTTAGCCGATAATGGGTGACTATGGCACACTCTTTGGCGAAACCTTCAACATGACTTGCCTCTTTGCTGAAGAACGATTTTGGTATAAACAAAGGGAAGTAGGCGTTCTGATGCCCTGTTGCCTTAAACATGGAATCGAGTTGACGCTGTATCTTCTCCCAAATAGCGAAGCCATAGGGTTTGATAACCATGCAGCCTCGAACAGCAGAATGATCCGCAAGTCCTGCCTTAACAACAATGTCGTTATACCATTGTGAGTAATTCTCACTTCTACTTGTAATTTCCTTAGCCATTTTTGGGTTTTTGGTATATTTTTTGTTAGTTTTTTATTAGTAAATTGTAGCTGCAAAGTAAATAAATAAAACAAATATTAACCAAAAAAACCAGGAGGTTGTTATGAAAACAAAAGTTTTAATTCTAACCATTGCCCTTTTAGGGCTTCTGATGGCTGGCTGCTCAACAAGTATGCAGCTTAGCAAATCGGCTAAGCACCAGAGCGATGATCTTTACTATAGTCCTTCTGGCAACACTAACACCCAAGTATCTGCTGATGCAAGCGGTAAAAAGGCTAATGAAACTCGCATTGACCTTGAGGAACTTGAGAAAAAATACTATGATATTCTTGCCAAAGATTCTACAGGTAGTATCGATACTGTAATCTATAAGGCGGAAAATGCTAGAAACCCTCGTGAAAGCATTCTATCCGAATCTTACTATGATTCGTACCAGCGAAGAATGGAAGCTCGCAGAGATGGATACGGCTCAAACTTCATATATAATTACGATGAATACTGGTATGCAAGAACTTACGACCCTTCGTACTACAATATAATTGTTTATGGCGATCATATTTGGGTTGAACCATATTACATCTCGGCAATGTTTTCTTGGCCTCGCTACAGGCATTCCTACTATAGCCACTACAGCTATACATGGCCTTACTGGGGTTTTTACCCCTGGGGATTCACTTGGAGCTATGGATGGGGCTACTCTCCTTACTATTGGGGCAATCCATTCTATGGTGGCTACTATGGGCATTACGGTTGGAATAGCTACGCATGGGGTTATAATTCTGGATACTGGGATGGCTACTATTCGGGTAACCAAGGCTATACTCCAAGCTATCATTATGGTCGTAGGCCAACACAAAACGCAGCAACACAAGCAAATGCTTCTGGCACGTTTGTCTCCGAATCGGCAAGCATAAATCAAACTCAACGTCATCTTGCAACTCGTCAACCTGTTTTTGGAAAAGAAAATAATTCTGGTCAAATGTCAACATCTGGAACACTTTCTGCACAAAATGTTACAACAACCAAACCTTTGGGACAAGAGATTACAAGGGATAATGGAACAAGGCCCAACCCAAATACCAATAACGAAGGGCAGATTATTGTGAGAGAACCAAATAAGGATGTTAACACCGTTACACGCCCATCGAGGGAAAGCTTAAATGTTAACCCAACCAGAATTAAACCACAAGGCGATACCGACTCAAGAACAGGAGAATCGTACAGTCCTAGCTACACAAGACCAAAGCCTGGCAATAGCAATGAGTTTAATCGTCCAACCCGTAACTACCCAGTTTCGGAGCCAACAAGAAGCAGCAGGGAAAATTTACCGGCTGCAACACCCCGAAGGGAAAGCCCAAGCAATAACCCTTCGAGAACCTACACTCCTCCTTCAAGAGTAAGCAATCCTGCTCCTGAACAGTCGGCTCCATCAAGAAATAGCAATAGTGGGAGTAGTAACGTCTCTAGTCCAACTCAAAGTTCTAGCCCAAGTTCAGCCCCTTCAAGGAGCTCTTCGGGAGGTAGTTCTGGATCAAGTTCTGGCTCTGGCTCCACAAGTGGTTCCAGAACAGGGAGAACTAAGTAGTCGCCCATTTTCACCTAAGATAAATAACTAACACGTTGAGTGAAAGTTACAACGATGATGAGAGGCAACAAATCCCTTTCATCATCGTTCTATCAAAAATCAAATCCAATTAAAAACAAGAAAATGAAATATCTAGTATTTTTCATAGCTGCATTTAGTCTTGGGCTTTATGTTAACGCTCAAGAACCTGTTGATGTGCTTCGTATTTCTCAATCCATCAATTTTGGAACTGCCAGATCGGTAAGCATGGGTGGGGCATTTGGTGCACTCGGAGCCGATTTCTCTACACTCAGCAATAACCCCGCAGGTTTAGGTGTTTACCGTTCCTCGGAGTTCACCATATCTTCATCGCTTAAAACCAGGGTTGATGAGGCAAACTACCTTGGAACTTACTACTCCGATTCAAGATCAAGATTCATATTCGATAACATTGGTCTGGTTACATCTTTCAGTACAATAAAGGAAGAAGAGAAGGGTTTAGTGTCTGTTAATATTGGTTTTGGATACAATAGAATTAACGATTTTTACAGTGAAACAACTGCCATAGGCTCAAACATAGGCAACTCAATTATGAATGAGTTTGCAGGAATTGCTAATGGTTACACGTGGCAAAGCATGACCTATGATAGTAATTACAATCCCTTCAAGGGAAGTTATGCCCCTTGGGCTGCAATTCTTGCCTGGAACACCTTCCTTATTGATACCATATCGGGTAGCAACAACATCTATCAAACTGCACTGAACAGCAGCGATGGTGTTGATCAAGAGCAAACACTCTCCTCAACCGGAGGAATAGGTGAGTTTGTGTTTTCTCTAGCTGCTAACTTCTCCAATAGTCTTTACCTAGGGGCAACCGTAGGCCTGCACGATGTTTTCTTCAGCCAAACGACCTATCACAATGAGTATGCAATGAATGGCAATCAGCCTACCCATCTGGGTCTTTTTGAGAGCTTAGACTACCAGCAAACCCTATCCATTGAGGGTTCTGGGATAAATCTGAAGATTGGTGCAATTTTTCGCCCTATACCCAGCTTTAGGATTGGTTTAGCTTTTCATACACCAACCTACTATAGCTTAGCCGAAAGATATAATGCATCAATGAAATCGGCATTTGACGTTCGAAACGAATCGTTAAACTCTGAGGTAAATGTTTATGACTACAAGGTTGAATCGCCTTTTAAACTAATAGGCTCATTTGCCTATACGTTTGGCACCGTGGGTTTGGTAAGCATCGACTATGAGCATGTCGATTACTCAACCATGCGTTTTGGTAAGGGTGGCGATGGCTATAGGTTTATTGAGGAGAATAGGATTATTGAATCAACATTTCAACGAGCAAGCAATATCCGCGCTGGTGGAGAGGTTTGGCTTAATAACTTTGCCCTTCGGGCAGGTTATGGAATTTATGGTAGTCCTTATAAAAAAGGTATAGAAATTTCAAACTCGGGTGCAACTATTCTTTCAGCAGGATTCGGCTTTAAGATAGATAATCTCCTTATCGATTGGGCATATCAGCGCTACACCTTTAGCGACAAATTCAAACTTTACTCATTATCCCCTACAGCGACTCGGGATGCAAAGCAAAACAAGTTCATGCTAACTATTGGTTATAAGTTCTAACAATTCTTATCTTTCAAAGCTAGAAGTAACCCTTAAGCATGAACTAATTATAATTTGATTCTAGGTAGGAAAGACTTTCCATGCCACAATTACATATTAAATCAAGAATTGAGAGGTTTGACATGAAACCATGTTTCTGGGCAAATACTTGGTAGTATGGTTTAAATACCACTGACCTTTCTTCCCTATTCGTTTTTCCTTTAGGCGTTATTGTGAACCGATAGTCTGAAATGTTTTTAGGTAACACTTTTGTAAAAGAATAAGTTTCGTTGATTGGTGTTTCCATTTCAAGAATATCCATCAATGTTTCAATAATTTTCATATTGAATTCCCAGAGTAACTGCCATTCCTTCTCGTAGAAAGGGTAGAAATAGTCTCTAAGGTATTCGAAATATGCCGATGAACGATAAGCCGACTCAATTGCACGCCAATGTTCCTTACGCCATTTAACAGAGTTATCAATGAGAATCTCGTTAATCTTACTACTATTTCCGTTTGGTTTTATAACTGGAATGCTAAGCGATAAAAGCCCATTTGCAGAGTATATTTCACAACGATTTCTGTAGGTTTGCTTTGGATAAGTTTCGTGTTTTTCAATTAATATACTATTGTATCTTAGTATTTTACAGAAATACTCGATTGGAGGAAAGTATGCTGTTGATAATACTGCAACGTTGAACGACATGGTAAAAAAATGATTTCAGAAACTCACAGTAAAAGTACAACTATAAAGCAAAGTAAAAAAACTTCACAAGATGACCTTTTGTAATGAAATAGTTAGTGGCATTCAACGTTTTTTTATTAATTTCGACCTTCGAAAACTTTAAAAACTTTTTATATGTTTCAACCACAGTTTGCACTTACCAGTTTGCCTCTTCAAGTTCAGCCAACAGAGATAACATTAAGCTTTTGGGAGTTAGCTCTGAAGGGGGGATGGATTATGATTCCAATCGTATTTCTATGGTTTGTAGCCGTTTACCTTTTCATCGAGCGATTTTGGGCAATAAAAAAAGCATCTCGAGAGGACATTAACTTCATGAATCGTATTAAGGAATATATTCACGAAGATAAAATTGATTCTGCATTGGCACTTTGTCAAGCTCAGGACACCCCTGTTGCACGAATGATAGAAAAAGGGATTCAACGGATTGGAAGACCCCTATCGGATGTGAATGCTGCCATAGAAAACGTGGGAAATCTTGAGATTTCGAAGCTTGAAGGTAGTTTACCAACTCTGGCAACCATTTCGGGTGGTGCTCCAATGATTGGTTTTCTTGGCACGGTAATTGGGATGATTAGAGCGTTCTACGACATGTCCATGGCTGGTAATAACATTGATGTAGGATTGCTTTCGAATGGTATTTATACTGCTATGGTTACTACAGTTGCTGGACTTATTGTTGGTATAGCTGCATATTTTGGGTATAACATCCTGGTAGCAAAGATTGAGAAGGTTGTTTTTACTATGGAGGCAAATACCACCGAGTTTATGGATCTTCTTAATGAACCCGTGTCATAGAATAAGGAAAACAATAAAAATTATCCATCAATGGCTCTAAAAAGAGGATCAAAAGTCAATCCCAATTTCAGCATGTCGTCAATGACCGACATTGTTTTCCTATTGCTAATCTTCTTCATGGTATCATCAACGCTTGTTGCACCAAATGCTCTAAAGCTTTTGTTGCCTCAAAGCAACAGTCAAACCCCTGCTAAGCCAATAACCACTGTTAGCATAACCGAAGACTTCCAGTACTACCTTGAGCAAACTCCAGTTACCCTCGTTGAGCTTGAATATAGGCTTCAGCAGAAACTACAAGGTGTTGATGATCCAACAGTTTCGTTGCATGTGCATAAAAGTGTGCCTATGGAGGAGGTGGTTAAGGTAATGAATATAGCTAAGGACAACCGCTACAAGCTGATTTTGGCAACTCAGCCTTTAAAGTAGAAAACATGACAACAAGAACCAGAGGTATAGTTATTTCTACGCTAGTACATGTCATAATCATTGTGCTACTAATTATCTTTGGTTTTTCTACTCCCCTTCCTCTTCCTGATGAAGAAGGAATTGTTATTAATTTTGGTACCGATGATCGTGGATCTGGGCAGTTTGAACCAAAAAGAGCAACACCAGCAATGTCAAAGCCTGTATCTGAATCAATCCCTGAAAAATCGGAAGAAAAGCCCATTACACAAGACTTTGAGGAAGCTCCCTCACTCCCACCTGCAAAGGAGGAACCAAAGCCTAAGCAAGAAAAGCCCAAGGAAATAAAACCACAAGAAGAAGTAGAAAAGGAAGTTGAGCAACCAAAACCTGTTGAAGAGAAGCCCCGCGAGGTTGATAGGAGAACCCTTTTCCCAGGACAAAAAGCTGATGGCGACAACACAGGCGAGGGCATAACAGGAAACCAGGGAAATCAAGGAGATCCAAAAGGCTCAGTGGATTCAAACTCTCGTGAAGGTGGTACAGTTGGAGGTGGCGATAAACCTACTTTTAGTCTTGGAGGAAGAAATGCTCTTTCACTTCCACATCCCGAATACCCAAAACAGAAGAGTGGTCGTGTGGTTGTTGAGGTTACTGTTGATAAGAACGGGAATGTAACAAGCGTTAGAGGGGGTGTGAGAGGTTCAACCACCTACGATTCCGATTTAATTACTGCTGCAGAAAACGCAGCACGTAAGGCAAAGTTTGATGTTAGCGCTAATGCTCCTGCTTTCCAAACTGGCACTATAACATACGTTTTCAAACTACAGCAATAAGTTTGTCTAGCACATCAGAACACCAACAACTTAATTGCAAAACCTAGTACGGTAAAAAGTAGTATCCACCGAATGAACTGTGCTCCCCTTTTTATAGCCATCTGGGTAGCAACCCATGCACCAATCATGCTTCCAAATCCGAGGATAAGCCCTAAAAAGTAATCGACCTGCTTGTTGTAAACGAATACCACAAAAGCAAATGCGGTGTAAGCCAGTACAATCAGTACTTTGATAGCATTTGCTTTTAAAAGGTCGAACCCAGCACTTAGAACAAGCCCTGCAAGGAGGAAAAAACCAACCCCCGCCTGAATAAAACCTCCGTAAAAGCCTATTGCTGCAAAAACGATTACTTGAAGTAAACTTGGCTTTGCCCTTACCTCACCAGCCTTCTGATTAATCCATTTCTCAGGCTTAAAAAGAATAATAAAAAACATAAAAATCAGCAATCCCCCTATTATCTTGTTCATTATCCGATCATCGAGGTTAACTGCAACCATTGCGCCAACAATTGAGCCAATGGTTGCCGGAATTGCTAACCAAATCCCTTCATGCCAATCAAACACCTTGCTCTGCTTGAAACCTCTAACAGCAACAAGACTTTGCAGAAGAATGCCAATCCGATTAGTGCCATTCGCAACGCTGGGTGGAAGACCAAGAAATATTAGAAGAGGAAGTGTTAGTAGTGAACCACTACCGGCCAAAGTGTTGATAAAACCAGAAAATGCACCAACAAGTATTACAAGGCAGTATAACCAAATATCCATTTTTTTTTCATCAAAAATAGTTGATATTATTGAATGTAGTTAAAATACTTGGGAAAGAAATAGGAAATTAATATCACATTTACATACTATAATATTTAGTTTTGAACGTGAATTTTTTAAATACTTTTTATAACTTCGTAGTTTAGAAATCAAACTAAAACTGTTAGCTATGAGTATTAAAGGAACTGAAACCGAAAAGAATCTGCTTAAGTCGTTTGCTGGCGAATCGCAGGCTAAGAATCGTTACACTTTTTTTGCAAAGCAAGCTCAAAAGGATGGCTTTGAGCAGATTGCTGAGCTTTTCATGCAAACAGCGATGCAAGAAGAGCAGCACGCAAAGGTTTTCTTCAAATTCTTAGAAGGGGGAATGGTTGAAATAACTGCTTCATACCCAGCGGGTATTATTGGCACAACAGCCGAAAATCTTAGAGCTTCCGCCATGGGCGAACACGAGGAGTGGGCCGATTTATACCCCCATTTTGCCGATGTGGCTGAAAAGGAAGGTTTTAAGCAGATTGCAACAGCATACAGGATGATAGCCAAGGTTGAGAAAGCACACGAGGAGCGATACCTAAAGCTTCTTAAAAATGTTGAGGAGGGAAAAGTGTTCGAAAAGGACGAGGAGGTAAACTGGATGTGCCGCAAGTGCGGTTACCACCACAAAGGGAAGAAAGCCCTTAAGAACTGCCCTGCATGTCAGCACCCAATTGAGTATTTTGAAGTTCTGGCTGAGAACTATTAGGAATATTGAACAAGGATTAACGATTTAAGATTCAAGAAGTGATGCGTATTATTTTTCACTTCATAAATCGTTAATCCTTGTTCATAAATCGTCAATCAAAGAGTTATTACTTCTTCACCTTAATTGTACATCCAATAGCCTTGGTTTCAGTAACAGTTGGCTTTTTTCCTGCTAACAAAGCATCTATGGCATTGGCGAGATAGGTTTCCTTTACCTGTGAGGCATCCTTGTAGTTATCGTCAATGGTGCCAATATACTCAACAATTAAATCCTTACCTTTCTTGCTAAGAAGAAAAACATGAGGGGTTCGTGTTGCTCCGAACTTAGGATACACCTTTTGCCCATCATCAAACAGGTATGCAAAGGGAAATTTCTTTTCCTTCGATCGTTCAATCATCTTTTCGTAGCTATCCTGAGGTTGTGCAGCAGGATCGTTTGGGTTAATGGCAACAACAGGAAAACCTTTTGCAGCATACTTGTTATGTAGTTCAATCATCCTATCCTCGTAGGCAACTACGTAGGGACAATGATTACAAGAAAAAATAACCACAAATCCTTTAGCATCCTTATAATCGGATAGAGAAACCATTTTGCCATCCACATTCTTTAGCTTAAAATCGGTGGCCTTATCGCCTACCTTATACCCTTGAGCGATAGCTGAACCCACAAGGATTAAAAGAGCAAATACTGAAATCATTCTTTTCATAGTTACAACTGTTTAATTTACACTAATTTATAAAATTTAAAACAATACTTTCTAGTTCTTCATAGGAAAGTTCTTTCTCAAAAAAAGCATTCTGGCTTTTATTGAACACAAGTGTTGCTGGTATTGCCCCCGACCATTGAGGGTCAACCTCATTTATCCAATAGTTTGCATTAGGGTCGTCGAGCATAACTACCTTCGATTTGATTTTTCTTTCGGTAACGAACGGAATAAGTCGAGTATCGTAATGATTAGGAAAATCAAGGTTTACAAGAATTACTTTTAGCTGTTTGCCTGAGTGTTCTTTCTGGAGTCTTTCGAAGTGAGGAATCTCCTTAACGCAGGGAGAACACCATGTAGCCCAAAAGTTTACAACAAAAGTTGTGTCGCTTTTGGTTTGAAGTAAAGGTCTTAATTCTTCGAAATTGTAAATAGGTATAGAGTACTGATTGTTTCTATCATTTCTACTTTCTTTACAACCAACCAATGAAAATAGAATATAGAAAAGCAACAACTTAGTAATTATTATTTTGAGTTTTGATTTCATTTTTGAAACCATTTAATTCGCATTATATTTTTTAAACTATTAACAAAAAATAGGGGTTTTTGTTTATTGATTTGAAATTATGGTATATCTTTGATTCATATTCGTTACTTCCAACTAGTTTGTTTGTGTCAACAATAAAATGCAATATATGAAAAAATTAAATTATTGGCAAGTAAGCCTTATTTGGCTTATGCCATTGTTTTTAGGTGGTTGTTCCACTGTACCACAGCCCCCAGTAGCTGTAAAAGACCCTCAAGTTCTTGTAATGCATGGGGACACTAGAGTTGATCCATACTTCTGGATGAATAAACGCGACACAAAGGAAGTTCTGGATTACCTCAATGCAGAAAACAGCTATGCAAAGGCAATTATGAAGGATACTGAACCCCTTCAAGAAAAACTTTTCAACGAAATTAAATCAAGAATTAAAGAGCAGGATGAGTCGGTTCCTTACTTTGAGAATGGCTACTTCTACTATAGTAGGTTTGAAGAAGGCAAGGAGTACCCCATTTATTGCCGGAAGAAAGGCAACCTGGAAGCAGAGGAAGAAATCATGCTGAATGTTAACGAAATGGCTGAGGGTTATAGTTTCTATTCTGTTGTTGGATTAAACGTTTCACCAAATAACAGCATTTTAGCTTTTGGCATTGATACCGTCAGCCGTAGGCAGTACACCATTTACTTTAAAGATCTTAATACAGGAGGATTACTCGATTCAAAAATTTCCAATACAACTGGTTCTGTTGCATGGGCTAACGACAACACAACTGTTTTTTATACTGTTATCGACAATGCGTTACGACCATATAGAATTTACAGGCATACTATCCATGATGTTGACTCGAAGGGAGATGTTGTTGTTTACGAAGAAAAGGATGAAACCTTCAGAGCTTTCACCTATAATTCGAAGTCAAGAAAGTATATTTTCTTTGGTTCTGGCAGCACATTGTCAACAGAATACAGCGTTCTCGATGCCAGCAACCCAATGGGTAAGCCAACTGTGATACAACCACGTGAACGTGGATTGGAATATTATGTTAGTGACTTTGATGATAAGTTCTACATAAGAACAAACCTTGACGCCATAAATTTTAGATTGATGGAAACCCCAATCAACAAGCCACAAAAGAGAAATTGGAAAGAGGTAATACCCCACCGTGAGGACGTTCTCCTATCTGGAGTTGAACTTTTCAGGGAGTACCTGGTACTGGATGAGCGCAAGGATGGGCTTAAACAGCTTAGGATTATCAACCAGAAAAGCAAGGAGGAGCATTACCTCGATTTTGGGGAGGAAGTGTATTCTGCCTGGATTTCAATAAACCCCGAATTCGACACCCCACTTCTGCGTTATTCATATACCTCACTCACAACTCCCTTTTCCACTTACGATTACAACATGAGTACCCGGGAGAAAATTCTAAAAAAACAGAATGAGGTTTTGGGTGATTTCGCACCTGAAAACTATGAGGCAAAGCGTTACTGGGTTAGAGCTGATGATGGAGCTATGATTCCCCTCTCTTTGGTTTACAGGAAAGGCATAAACCTCGATGGAAATAATCCAGCACTAATCTATGCCTACGGTTCATACGGTGCATCAACCGATCCATATTTCAGTTCGGCAAGATTAAGCCTTTTAGACAGAGGTTTTGTATTTGCCATTGCTCATGTTAGGGGTGGTCAGGAGCTTGGAAGAAACTGGTACGAGGATGGAAAATTACTCAAAAAGATGAACACCTTCAATGACTTTATTTCTTGTTCGCAGTTTCTAATTGACAATAAATACACTAGCCCCGATAAACTTTTTGCCATGGGGGGAAGTGCTGGAGGGCTTTTAATGGGAGTTATTTCAAATCTAAGACCCGATTTGTACAAAGGGATTATTGCACAAGTTCCTTTTGTTGATGTAGTTACAACTATGCTTGATTCATCAATTCCACTTACAACCGGCGAATATGATGAGTGGGGAAACCCAAACGATTCAATCTACTATTACTATATGAAATCGTACTCCCCTTACGATCAGATACGTCCACAGTATTATACCAATATGCTCATAACTACTGGATATCACGATTCACAGGTACAATACTTTGAGCCAGCAAAATGGGTAGCAATGTTACGTGATAAAAAAACTGATGATAACCTAGTTGTGTTTAAAATTGACATGGATGCTGGACATGGAGGAGCATCTGGTCGTTTCAAGTCGCTACGAGAAGTTGCCTTCGAATATGCTTTTATGCTAAAATTAACTGGTATAAAGGAGTAGATAAAGGTTCATCTTTTGGCTATCAATAATCTATAGCGAATAACTAATTCATTACTTTGATGATAAAAGGTTACCAATGTAGCCTCCTATCTCCATCATGTAAGCTATTCCAAGGTGGATAATCACCCCTCCAACAATGGATTTGGTTTCAAAGGCTATTACCCCGAGGATTATTCCGCCGAAGAAAGAGCTAACAGTTTCGCCAAGAGGTTTCCCAAAATGGATAAAGACATACATGGAGACCATGGGTAATATCGCTCCTCTTCCCAAGTACTTTGATAGGGCATAAATCATAAACCCTCTGAAAAATAGTTCTATAGCAACGTAGTCAAGACCATACAACAACTCGTAAAGCCCTATTCTTAGAAATATATTTGAAACTATTGAGTTTTCTGTTACAAGTTTGGCAAAGGTTGGGTACTTTCGGAGAAAATCGGATTGAGTTGAAGCAAAAACAATTAAAGGAATCATTAGCAACAACATAATGAAATACGGTTTGGTATCAATCCCTCTCAACCTGAAACCGTAGAATTCAACTCTATTTCTATCGCCCGAAAAAATCCAGAAACAAAAAACGAACGCAAAAATGAATAATGCTTTGAATGCTTGAGTTGAACATTTTAAAAGAAATAGGTCGAACACCCCATTATTAAGTTCTAAAACCCATACCCTATGCTGGTAAAAGGATGTTCTGAACGAAAAAGCACAAGTGATTATTAGTAAGAGTAACCAAAAGGAATAATCTCTAGTTAAATTCCATTTCTTATAGAAAAAAATATATGATAAGACTGAAAAGAAAAGGGGTAACCCATAAAAAACAATATTGTAAAAGAAGTGTTTTATGGTACGTTTGTGAGGTTCTATAAAAAGATCTGTTAGATTGAGGTAGTATTCCAAAAAAATTGCGACCGCAATAAAACAACTTATCAAAAGAAAGTATGAAATTTTAACCTCTTCTAACCAAAAGGTTTTAAAATAGTTATATAGTTTTATCATTGGATTTCATTTTGGTCAAAAGTAAAAAAATTGAGACACAAGAAAAAATGAAAACCCAATGTGGAAGCAAAAACGTTACTGGCTATTTTCTTTAATCACAGTTGTGGCTCTAGAAATTGAAAAGGCAGTGAAGTAACCCAAGGCCCCATTGTTAAAATTTGTTCGAGGGTTAGCAGGGGGGCCACTAAAAAGTGGTGCCGAAGGGCGTGCTGCAACCTGAGCTTCAATAATGAACTTGTAGTAATCTTCAGTTATTCCACAAAATCCAGCGGTTATTGTATCGTTTACCTTGAAAGGATTATAGGACTCTCCGAACACATAGTAAATAACAACTCCATTAGTATAGCTGCCATTAAAAAAAGTGTCGTCGGTTACATTTATGTTTAGAAGAGAATCGGAATTTAGCACACCGTTCACCCAAACAAGAAATTTATAGTAGTCCTTTGACTCTGGAGGATCCTGGGCAAAAGCCTGAACTACCCAACCTTTCCATTCATTACGAAAGAAAACGTTAATTGAATCAGGCTCTGCAACAGGCAAAAGTTCACTGGAGGCTTGGTAAGATGTAAGAGCTCCATCTTCGTTCAAGTCAACATCTTCAACGTACAGGGTGTAAGTTCTACCCGGAACGCCAAACACATGATTATCGGTAATGTACCTGCCTGGAATAGTATCAACCTCTTGCAGAATGTATTCTTCAACACCATCGGATATTCTTACTATTGCACCCGAAATCCCACGAGGTGGTGCATTGTTGAAGTAATCGCCGGAACTATGAATGGTTACAACATGCGCCGTGGTATCAGTTGTTATTTGACCAAAGATAACACACCGATTGCTTGTACTGTCGAGTTCTAGGGTTATTTTTTCGGAACACGAATAAAAGAAAAAGCCTAAAAAGGTGATAATTACAATTCTGATGTATGTGAATATTGATTTCATTTGCTTATCACTAAAAATTAAAGTTATATGTTACAGCAGGAATGATAGAGAAAAGGTATGTCTTGTAGGCATGAGTGGTGTTTGGATCTTCCTTGTCCTGAATGAAATTGATTGCCCAAGCATTCTTCCTGTTGTAGGCGTTGTAAATTGAAAGATTCCATTCACCCTGCCACTTGCGGCTAGTATTTGCCCGTGGGCGATATGATAACGCTAAATCGAGTCGATGGTAGTCGGGATACCTGTAGCTATTCCTTTCGGAATAAAGAGGGATAATGTTTCCCATAACCTCATATCTTCCTGTTGGAAAAGTTGCAGGAACTCCTGTTGAATAAACCCAGTTTACCGAAAGGGCAACCTTTGGATTAATAACATAGTTCAGAACAAACGACACATCATGGGGTTTGTCGTAAGGTGCTGGATATGGGTTATTATGGTTGATTCCTTCAATTGTTCGAAAAACTCTTGAATAAGTGTAGCTAATCCAACCGTTTATTTTTCCTTTGTTAAAACGGGTTAAGAATTCCAGCCCATACGACTCGGCCGTGCCAAATCGAAGTTCACCCTCAAGCTTATCGTTAAGTAGCATATTAGCAAAATCCTTGAAATCAATAACATTCCACATGTTCTTGTAGTAAACCTCTACTGATGATTCAATGGTATTTCCCAGAAAATTCTGGAAGTACCCTACTGCCCATTGATCGGCATACTGCGGTTTCACATTGGGTGAAGCAGTAAACCAAACATCGAGGGGTGTGCCAGCAGTAGAGTTTGATGCTTGCTGGATATATTGTACTGTTCGCGAGTAGCTCGATTTTATTGACTGCCTATCGTTAAAAGTATATGCCAGGCCTAATCGAGGTTCTAGATTTGCGTAGCTGTTAAAAACCTCACCGCTACCATAGGTTTTGAAATCGACAGGATCGTACTTCTCATCAAACTCGTAAACCGTAGCACTTCCAAGATTTTGAATAGCAGAAACCCTTAGACCATACTTTAAAGTGAGGTTTCTTCTGATGAGTTGCTCGTTTTGTGCATAAATGCCATGAACAAGAGCATAGTTATTTGGAACAATGAATTCTCCTACTATTGAATTAGACCCTACCCCCTTAGCCTTTCCAGGGCTAACCTGATGAAAAGTTGACTGTGCCCCAAACCGAAGGGTATTGTTGCTGTTTAGAAAGTAGTTGAAATCGAGTTTAATAGAATAGTCGTTCATGTCCGACTTCCATACAAAAGAGTTAGGTTCCCCTTCTTCGGTACCTAGATAATAGTCGTAACTACTATAAATAATGGAAGTATTCAGAAAGAGTTTTGGATTTAAAAGATGATTCCATCTGAATGTAAGTGTTTGATTTCCGAACCCGAATTTAGCGAATTCGTTTTTGAAAATATCTCGTCCAAAATAACCCGATAAGTAAATGCGGTTATTCTCATCCAGACGGTGGTTAAGTTTCAAATTTAAATCATAAAAAAACAACCTATTATCGCGGATGTCTTCGTTAGAAGCAAAAGGCAAAAAAATATCGGCATAGGTTCTGCGACCCGAAACGATAAAAGAAGTATTTTCACTCAAAATAGGTCCTTCCAAGGTAAATCGGCTTGAGATGGTACCAACACCACCAGTTCCAGCAATCTCTTTTGAATTCCCATCTTTCATTCTTACATCTAGTAATGAAGCGAGTCTTCCACCACTTGAAGCAGGAATGTCGCCTTTGTAGAGTTTAACATCCTTAATAGCATCGTTGTTAAAAACTGAGAAGAATCCCATGAGGTGTGAAGCGTTATAAACAGTTGCTTCATCGAGAAGAATTAGATTGTGATCCATTGCCCCTCCCCTTACGCTGAAACCCGATGAACCTTCAGCAGTGCTTTGTACTCCAGGAAGCAGCTGAATAGCTTTAATTACATCGACTTCGCCCATTAGGGCTGGCATACGCTGTATTGTTTTGATATCAAGGCGAGTAACGCTCATTTCTGCTTTTGAAACATTGGCATTTGGTTTCTCGCTAGTTATTACTACCTCTTCGAGGAGTGTTGTCTCCTCACGCAGTTCAACTGATATTGTGGTATTCTGGCGAAGTGAAATTTTTTTCTCAACGGATGTATAACCTACAAATGAATAAACTAAAGTGTATTCGCCAGGAGATAGAGATATTGAGTAGTAACCGTAAACGTTTGTGGCATTCCCAATGCTTAGCTCACGGATAAGCACTGTAGCCCCAATAAGTTCCTCTCCGTTTGAGGCATCGCGTATATAGCCACTTATGGAATACTTACCAGCAACATTCGAGTCGGAATAAACCTTAAGATAACTTGCAGTTAGTAATGGTATTAACATTAAAACAATATAAAAAAAACGCTTCATTATGGATAGATATTGAATAATTTTACAGTTAAATAACTTAAACAATACTTTCAATTATTAACAATTAGTAATGACTTTTTGTTCTACTAAAGTTAGTCATTTGCTTTTTTCCCATTCTTACCATTAGCTCTTGGAGCAAAGGCTCCAAAATGGAACTTAATGGATCCTGTAGGGCTAGAAAACTGGTCCTGTGAATAGAGGGGTTTTGTTTCGCCCAGTTTATTAATGAAAGTATCATTGTCAATGCCAAAAACGTAACGATACCCCAAGGAAAAGCTAACCTTACACCAACGTGCTAGGTTCAATTCCAAATCAACCTCGGGGGTGATAACTCCTACCCTATCGCGGTGGTGCATTTCGAATGCAGAAAAGTCGATGATGTTATCATAGAGAGCAATCCTACCAGTACCAGCTTTAAAACTCACGTTCAGATGCCAAAGGCTGTTAGGGTTAAAAATATAACCAATCATTACCCCCCCATGATTGAAATTCACCCGATTACAAGTATATGCTGGTTCTAGTGGATTGGTTGAGGAATGGTTGCTTGGATAAATATCCTCCCACAAGTGCTTCGAGTTAAGGCTTAAGCTATAAATTCCAGCATAGAATTTATAATCGAATAGGAATGCTCCAGAGATTCCTGAATTATAGGCTACTTCTCCATTAATAAAAGTAATCTCCTGATGAGTAGCTCCAAAACCACTAATTTTTGCATCGGTTAAATCAACCAGGTATCTAGCATCGGATCCGCCAGATTTTTCTTGTGAGAACAAGGTTAAACTTATAGAACAAAGAAAAATAACAGTAATAAAAAGAGATTTTTTGCTTTTCATTTTTTTCAATCTTAAAGTATTATTATCGTCGTTAAATGAATTCGCTTAATCGCCTTGCGATTTATGTTTAATGTATGCACTTGCTAGTAAATCTACTACAACAAGGAACAGTAAACCAGCGAAAAAACCTATTGCAAACATGGCTATTGTTTTTTGGTATTACAAGAATATCTAACAATTAGTGTACCATAATCAATATCCATTTCATAATGTGGGATATAACAAGAAGTCATCATGCGTGTTATGTTGAAAGTCGAACACTTTTGTACGAAATCGTACATTACATTTATTACTTTTTTTTAAAAATATCCGAACTTAAACGATAATGAATACACAGGCGAGTTGAAAGCATTTGATGGTGTGCTAGGCATGTAAATATTTGGGGAATAGCGGTAGCTTGCGCCAGCAGCTATTCGCATGAAGCGAAAAACATTCAACTCTAATTCGATTCCTGGCTCAATAACGAAAAAGGCAGAAGTAGCAATAATCCGTTCATTGTAGTCGTGAGTAGTATTTACAGCAGGGGTTTCGGCATATACAAGACCACCAGCACCTATTATTAAAGGTATTGAGAAATGAACGATACGATATGGCATAAAAATATACTCAAAATAAACACCGCCGTAACCACCTTCAAGGTAAGCCACGGGGTAATGCTGATCGTTATAGGTTATATCGCTTACTTTTGGGGAGTTCACTATTCCATACCCAGCACCACCAAGAACAAAGCTATGATTTATGATTACCCCACCTCTACCACCAACCAGCCATGCTTCCTTACCATAAAACTCTGAATAAGCGACACGAGGTCCACCAAATCCACCAAATGTTAAGGGCCTATCATCAAAGAGAGTACGCATGTGTTGGGGTTCGGGTTCTTGTTTAGAATCAGAGTCTTTCTTTTGGGAAAAGGAGAATGTTGTGATTGCTAACAAGCAGATTGAAAGGAGAATAGGTTTTGTTTTCATTGTTTAATATGTTAATATTAGAATTCTAAGAACTTTAGTCAACAGGTTTAATCAAATCTAATGCCAAAGTTTTGTAGAAAGGTTAAATAATTATTAAGAAGAAGCATTTACCGACCAAAAGGAGGTATTCACCGAATTACTCTGTTGCAGGGGAGAAACTGGATTTATTTTTGTCTCAAATTTTAAACTTAACTACAATGGAACGTATAGAAAAACAACCAACAAGTAGCAATAACACCAGAGTTGTTATTGGATTAGTGTTTTTAACTCTTGGGGCTTTCCTTTTGGCCGACAAGTTCGATGTTATCCCATTCAGCCTCAATCGCTACATCTTCACATGGCAAAGTTTAATCATTGCAATTGGATTAATCAGTCTTGCGAAGAACGAATCGAGAGTAACGGGAATTGTTTTGATTTCAATTGGTGCATTTTTCCTTACCGCAAAGATTCTTGGGTTCCACTACCCATTTAGAATCTTCTTCTGGCCTGCTGTCTTTATTGCAATAGGTCTTATACTAATTTTCCAAAGGGGTTACTGTCATCGTTCACGATTTGGTATGTCGAAAGGGGTAACAGATATGGACTTTATTGATGATGTAGCAATTTTCGGAGGAAGCGAGCAGAAAGTTATGTCGAAATCGTTCAAAGGGGGAAAAGTATCGAATATCTTTGGAGGAAGCACCTTTGATCTTACTGATGCAGAGCTTGCACCAGGAAGAAACATCCTGGATATGTTCTGCTTGTTCGGAGGATCAAAAATTATTGTACCTCCCACCTGGAAGGTGAAAATTGAGGTTACTGCAATTTTTGGAGGTTACTCGGATAAGAGACGTAACGCACCAAAATCGAACGAGAGTAGTGAAAGTGAATTTGTGATTAGAGGTGTTGTAATCTTCGGTGGTGGAGAGATAAAAAGCTACTAAAAATCTTGATTTCCCAAAAAAAAGGAGAGTGAAAAATAGCACTCTCCTTTTTTTATTGTTTTACGATTTTTTGAACTAAAAAACTCCCACTTTCATTTTTTAATAAAAGGATATAAACACCTTTTCGCCAGTTTCTTGCTTCAATTGCTTCAACTTGACCTGTATTTAATCCAGAAGTAATAATTTGTCCTAGCTGATTTATAATGGTAAATTGATGATAGCCAAGAGGAAAAACTATTGAAAACCAATTATTAAATGGATTTGGATAAATATTGAGTATGGGAATTGGTTCGGTATTAGATGAAGTTGTTCCCCAAGTATCATTCTGGTTAGTATTGTTATGAACATGCAGTACCCTATTGGGCTCTCCAATCCATTCAGCACCATCCCAACTATTAATGAAATATTTATACTCATATACACCAGGTTGAATTTGGAATGAAATGGTATATGTCATGCTATTGCCTAACCTACTTAGAGCTAATGTTTGGTCTGTACCCGGTTCGACCCAACCAGTTAATCCAGAAATAAAAACATAATCCTGTTCAGGATTAAAACTTGAAGCGGTTGTCATATCGAGGTTGAAAACCACAGGGTAGGTTGGAGCAAAATTTGCAATAAGTTCAATATCAGCAGGAGGCATCAAGAACGTGTAAACGGTAGAGGTGCTAACTACATTTTCGTTTTGAACCCAGCTTGAAAAAATGAACCCATTGTTAGCTGAAGCATGTATGGTAACACTCTCTCCTTCATTATATTGGCCTTCACCAAGCAGAACACCGCCATCGAAAGGAACAGGAATGAGGTTAAGAGAATATTTTACAGATTCATCATCGACAAAATTGGCATAAACTACAAAACTTGAAGCTGGCATTGAAATGTAAAGTTCAGGTTCATTGCCAATTACTAATCCGTTACTTATCCAATTCTGGAAACTATAATCAGAATTTGCATGGGCTTTTAAGCATATTACATCACCAAAAAAATAGAATTCCTGTTGAGGAATAATCTCAACTGTTCCAGACTCGGTAGGAGTAATAATAACTTCAAGATCATAGCCAATTCTTTCAAAATTTGCTACCAACTCAATATCTGACGGTGGCATTGTAAATACAAGAGAAGTTTGGTAACTCAACAGTTCACCACTAATGAAATTCCAACTAACAAACTGATAACCAGTATTTGGTATGGCTGAAATGCTAACTGAAGCACCTTCCTCAAACTCACCTTCTCCTGTAACCATGCCAGCGTTCACTGGATTAACCAGCAAATTCAATGAGTATGTGGCTGTTTGCTCTTGTTCAAGTGTAACCAATAACTCTAAGTCAACGACAACATTAACCTCGCTATTGTAGGTTAAGTAACTTGGAGCGCTAATAGAGAATGGGTATGTACCTGCCAAAATATTTTCGAAAATATATACCCCCGATTGATTTTCAATGCTACCAAGGGTAATAGTTGCATTAAGAATGGGTGTTTCATTAATATCCTGAACGATAAAAAAAACAGTGTATGAACTTTGTGTGGGTGAGAAGTTTGCTGTTATTGAAAAATCATTTGGGGGCATGTCAAGAATGAAATTTTGTTGGGTGCTAACAACTTCACCATCAATATCGGTCCAGTACTCGAATTTATATCCATTCATTGGGAGAGAGGAAACCTCTACTTCTTCACCTGCCTGATAACTCCCTTCACCAGAGGTAGTTCCAGAATTTTCAGGATTAACCATTAGTGTAAGGGTATAGTATTGAGGCACATCACCAAGGTAAATTGTTCCTGGCTGTGAGCCAGTATATATATTTTGTGAGTAGGCATTGGTTAGAGAAACGTTTATTGCTTGAAGCTCCCATTGCCCCAGCAAGTTGGGGGTGTTTAGATTGAATGAAACTATTGCTCCGGAATTGCCCAGAAACTCATTGTTCGACATAGAAAATGCAAGAATTCTTAGCCTTGTGCCGCCATTAAGCAGATTATGAGCTAAAGAATGACCGTTTGACCTATTGCTCAATGCAACTGACCCTGCCACAAACGAAAATCCTTCGGGAATATCAAAATCCATTTGAAATGCTACAAATGGGTTAGCATTTTCAACTTCAACGGTAATTGTAATTTGCTCTAAAGGGTCAGCGAACACATTGTTTACAATTACTATGTTAGACTCAATTGAGTTTACAGAAATGTTAGAATCTAATAATGCAGATGTATCTTCTTGTAATTCAGATGATTCAGGGACAAATAAAGAGTTTTGAATGGAAATGAAATCATGTGCAACCAATGCTGCATTCCCATAAAAAGAAGAAGATAGCAAGGTACTTAGGACAATTAAAAACTTAATCCAAGTAACCAACAACAATACTCTTCGCATCTTACTTATTCTACTAAAACCTTTACTTTTTCGGTATAAATCAAATCGTTACTAAATGGTGAAAATGCTTTAATGGTTAGAATATACAAACCTCTACTCAAACGAGTATTTGGAATGAATTCAACACGATGAGAACCTCTTGAAAGTTGACTTAAATATGATTCATTAATGGCTCTGCCAGTGATATCGTGCATTGAAAGATTAATGACAGCACTTGCCTCTAGTTGGATTTGGATATTAAAGATACCTTTATTGGGATTTGGGAACACTTTTACATCTAGGCCAATAGAATTATCTAAGATAATTGAAGTAGTGCACTTAGGAAGCAATTCAACCGACTCAGCATTAATATTGGAGGCAGAAAGTTCTCCCCAACGCATATTCTGGGGAGTTTGTTCAAAATGAACGAGCTGATTGATAACCTGTTCAAATGGTTTATTCTCAAGACTAAATATTATTACCCTTAGCTTATTGCTGTTTACAACATGTGCCATTTGAAGTGAACTATCGAGAAGTTTTGGGCTAAGAGAGCTAGCATTATCAGCAAAAACTTCGAAAAGAATGGCAGTAATGGTACCATCGCTTTCAAGTGAAATCATTTTATCGTTCAATCCAATGAATGCTGCTTGTGAACTGAAGGCTTGGTTAGATTTAGCGCTACTCATAATACTATTGATGAGCATGGTAAGGTCAGCGATAGTAATCAAATTATCGCCATTCAAATCGGCTGCGGGGAAATCAACTACTTGAGCCTCAGAAAGTATAAGGTTAATTAGAGTAACAATATCAAGGATATTCAGAATTGTGTCATCGTTAAGGTCGCCAAGTTGCTGGTAGTTAGCAACAAGAGTAATATTTTCCGATGGCATAGAGAAGGTGTAGTTTTCAAGTACACTAACAATAACACCGTTTAGAGACCATGCAACAAACATATAACCTTCTGAAGGATTTGCAGAAACGTTAACCGTTGAACCTGAATAGTAAGACCCTGAGCCTGTAGGACTTCCTCCATTCATTGGGCTTGATTCTATTGCAAGTAAATATTGCTCCTCACCGGCTAGGGCTATACCTTTTATAATAATGTCATCAATTCTACTTGTTCCAGCAGCCCCAACTGTGCCACTGTTGACGCTAATATTTGAAGTCATAATCCAACGGAGGTAAACCATCGATTGATTATCAGTTGTTGAGGGTAATGCAATATTGTTGAGGATACCTGAAGTCATATTGTTTGCAACAACAACACTACTCGATGGAACATCGAACCAATCCGTTGCGTTCAAGCTGTATTGTACTTTAAAATCGCGGGGACCAGTATTCGAACTTTGCTGTTTCGATGAAAGGGTAATCGAATGGTAACCTTCGGTAGAAAAATCGACAACCCAATATTTACTAGCCGAGCCATTGTCCCACTGAGTAGATGAGATTGCTTGCGTAGTAGCTCCTGCCGTATAAGCATAGGTGCCGCTAAATGAATTATCGCGAGCAATTATTCTGGCTAAATTTGAGGGTATTCCAGCGTCAGCTGTTTGATCGTCGGGATTATTGGGAAAATTCCATTCAACAAGTATCACTGGATCAGAGGAGGTAACAATGAAAACTGAATAATCTTCGGCTTCTCCATAGGTTGCGATATCGCATGGCGAAGGTGCTTGGTTGTACCTCATGCCTACCCTCATTCGCGTCTGACCTAATACAGCATCGGAAGGAATGGTTACGGTTGTTGTAAGTGTAGTTGAGACCCCGCTTCCAAGAATATAAGCTTCACCAGAATCGGAGAAGACCCCATTCCTATTCCAGTCGAACCATACTATAATGTATTCAGTATAACCTGATGATTCAAACGAGACAGCTAAATCATAGGTTTGCCCTCTGGAAACATTTGTTGTGATACTAGTGTAGTCGCCATAGGAGTTAGTGGTTTCAATTCCTGTAGTATTATTTATTGTGTTGAACGTAACATTCGAAATCCATTCATCGGTAACATTGATATATGAAGGAGTACAATAGGTAATGGGTTGTTGAACAGTTTGACCAGAAGCCTGTTTCACATCACCATCGGTTTTATAATCGATTGACGATCCAGTATTTGTGTAAGGGAAAATCTTGAAGTAATAGGTTGTTTCCCACTCTAACCCACTAAAACTAGCTGCTTGAATACCATAAGGTACATTTTTCACCAATGTACTATTTGACTCAGGGATGCCATCGTTGGGATTAACAATGCTAGAGTAAGCAATATTGCTTGCTTTAATAAGATATCCTGAAGGAAGCTGTGAGCCAACGGCATCAGTCCATGTGAGGTTTATTGAATTATTTTCAATGGTTGAAGCGGTAAAATTGGTTACATGGTTTGATGGTTCTGGATCAATAGATGATTGTGAACCAGTTATTGTAACATCGTCGAGATAAACGTAATAAAGGTAGTTTCCATAGTACCTAAAGCAGATGTAAACACTTTGACCCTCGTATGATGATAGATCCACAACTGTCTCCTGCCAAGCTGTACTCGACAGGGAAACCTGAGTCCAACTATAATCCTGAATGTTTTTAGTAGTTGCAATACCATAGAAAAGCTGTTCGGCATGTGTACCGTATTTCCTATGCCAGAACGAAAGAGCTGCATTTGCTGGCATTTGTACTAAAGGAGTGAAAAGGTATTGGTTATAGTTTGAAGATGAGCCGTAAGAGCTGAAACGTGCAGAGAAAGTTCCTCCTGGGGTATGGTTTTGAGTGCTGCTTTGTGTAATATCGTTTCCACTGCTTACAATTTTATCCCAACAGGATGGAAGGAAGGTGTTCTCGAAGTTTTCGACGAAAGGGAAAGTATAAATTGTACCACAAGCAGTTGTAGCAGAAACATTCCTACCCGAAGAATACACATTGGAGGATGTGTACGAGAAAGCCCTATAGTAATAGGTTGTTGCTTGAATCAAGCCAGTATGATTATATGAAGTGTTACTTCCTCTGTAAAGGATTGTACCTCCACCAGGAATAGTTTGGCCTTCGGTGTAAACCACTCCTTCGGTGGGTGTACCAAAAGTACCATTTGCCGACCAAACAAGCATTACATTGTCATTATCGGCATTTTTTGTCCATGATAGGTCTATTTGCGATGAGCTGACAGCGTTTGCTACCAAGCTTCCAGGGTTGAGAACACCCGAAAACATTGCCTGAAGGGCAAGCATGGAACTATTTGCGTTAAGACGACCACTTCCAAGTTTTCCTATGTAGCTAGAGTTGGAAGCATAATGGTTATCGGTATTATCAACTAGCAGATTCCATATATCAGAATTATCAAGGGTAAGTCCGTTCCTATGAGCGTATGAAATGAGTAGAGCTGCAACTCCTGATACATGTGGACATGCCATTGAGGTGCCTTGGTAAAAGCCATAGGTGCTATTCTTGAGTGTACTTAGAACTCCTCTTGGATCGTTAGTGTACGATTGTTCACCCCCTGGAGCAGAAATGTGCACCCACGTTCCGTAGTTTGAATAGTAGCTTTTCTGGTCGTTGAAGTTTGTGGCAGCAACCGACATTGCGCCGCTATAGTATCCAGGCCACCAGTTGCCATCATCATCGTCATTACCAGCTGCAAATATTGTGATACCTCCATTCAAGACAGATCCTCCCCCATTTGCGTTGAAGTAGTCAATACCATCAATCTCGTTTTGAACATAAACACCGGAAGAACCGTAACCCCAGCTATTCTGTGAAACGGCTGCGCCGTTATCGGCAGCATAGGTCATCATGCCTAGGACGCTGAGGCCGTGATTACCATCAAAGAGATCTATTGACATGATTCTAACCCCATTACCAGTTCCCGAACCGCCGGCAATACCTGAAACACCCGTGCTGTTATTGGTAACAGCAGCAATGGTTCCTGCCACATGGGTTCCATGATCATCGGCTAGGGTCGATGTACCCTCCGGGCCAATGGTTGGCCACATGTTTGCAGCAAGGTCAGGATGATTGTACTGCACCCCCCCGTCAATAACAACTACAATAACATCGGGACTTCCTTTTTCGAGTTCCCATGCTTCTGGCAAATCGATGTCTTTATCAACAGTACCTCCCTGTTGTCCGGTATTATGATAGTGCCATTGCTCATTGTAACGTGTATCGTTTGGGGTCCACTTTCCTTGATGTTCTTTGTTACTTTTGATTAATTCATCATTGCTAGTTTTTGAGGAAGTCTCAACATTTGCTATTCTAACCTTTCTATATAGAGGTTCGGCAAATTCAACCATTTCAAGGGAGGAGTACCTCTTAACTGCCTCAATTACATCAATATCAGCATCGAACACAAGTTCAAACCACAGATGAAACCCCCATGCACGATGCCTTTCGCGATGCTGAGATGATTTTGTTGAAAGTTCGTACAAGCCATAAAGCAAAGGTTTGTACTTAATCACCTGTAAGTTCTTATTTATCTCATCAATTTCCTTTATACCAATTTGAACACATCTACCTTCTTCAGCAATTATTAAATTATCTGGAAGAAAATCAGAAAGGTATGGTTTCACCTTTATATGAATCGTTTTCGCCTCGTAGGAATCTTTATCAACCTTTTCAAGGTCGATTACAGGACGCTCTCCAAACCTTACCTGGTGTTTTATTTCCAATTTCTTTTGCTCTTCGATGGCTTGTTGTTGATAACTCTTTAAGGTATATTGAGTTTGCCTCACCTCCTGAATTTTATTTTCAGAATTTTGCGATTGAGTGAATTGAAAAAACAATGAAAAAATTACAACAAGGGAAAGTTTGAAGAAAGGTGTATAAGTTTTCATGGTTTGAGATTTTTAGGGATTCAGTATGAGGGTTAGAATAAAATGAGTATCCTAATTTGCTTTATTTTTATTCGAATTAATATTACTTCGCTTCGTTGGATATGACGTTATTAATGAAAACGGACACCCAAATATATCAAAGTATAAAAGTCAATAAATCATAATACGAAAAAATGGACATCAAAGTTCCAAATAATAAATACCAAATACCAAGCAAATCTTAGAGTTTTTATACCACTCAAGATTTTGGTAGTATCAGAAAAGACCGTTTTAAAAGACAGCCCTATTTCAATCAACAATAACCAACTTGCTTGTAGTTAGTATTTTCCCGCTTAAAATATATGAGAACGTGTAAATTCCTTTTGGGAAAGAAGAGACATTGATTTGGTATTTACCATTAACAGATTTCACTGGGTACTGATAAACAATGCTTCCCAAAACATTTGTAATTACGATGTAAGCATCGTATGGAACTTCCAATAAGGAATGTTCAATATTAATAATTCCGCCATTAGCAGGATTTGGGTAAGCCACTATACTGTTTTTTTTGCTCTGAAAATCGACAGACAAAGGTTGAATATTGAAGTTCACAGTAACAAAAACATTGTTTTCTGGCTCATTGCTATCGAAAACTTCGTAAAGAATTTTTGCCAACCCTGAATTATTGTTTGGTAGAAAGAGGAGGTAAAAATCGTCGGTTCCTGTTGTTGCTCCTCCAGCAAGTGTGAAAGCATTTGGCGATTCAGTTACTGATGGATCATAGCTTGTTCCAAGGCAGAAGGTATTCTCAGCACCATTGATATTTTCGATAACCGTTTTTCGTACCTTGATAGCCAAATCATTGGCTGATGAGTTTGTAATACTTAAATCTACCTTTATTTCATCGTCAACAACACTTCCCTCAATGGTAATCTCATCGTTGCTAACATCAACTTCGTTGTATGTGAGTGTTAAACTCTTAATAATTGGCCGAATAACAAAACTAATCTGAATTGTCACATTATCATCAACATTGTTACTATCGAATATTTCGTAGCTAATCACTGCTGTTCCATCGTTTCCGTTTGGGAGAAATAGTACATAGAAGTCATCGCTGGTAGTGGTTGTCCCTGGTTCAATGGTGAACGTAATAGGAGACTCAGTAATAGATGGGTCGAAGCAGCTACCCAAGCAGAAGGTGTTCTCTGAACCATTGATGTCCTCAATAACCCTTTTCTTCACTTTAATGTCCTTTGATGTTGACGATGTGTTTGATATGAAAATCACCACTTTGATTTCTTCCTCGGTAACTTTTCCCTCAATAGTCATTTCTCCGTTGCTGACATCGTTTTCGCCATGATGTAAAACGAAACTGGGAGAAAAAGTCTCGATGGTGAAGTTTACTGTAACAGTCACCTTGTCATCGGGATTATTACTGTCGAAAACTTCGTATATGATTTGTGCCGTGCCTGAGTTTCCATTAGGAAAGAACTGGACATAAAAGTCATCATATCCTGTAGTTGTGTTTCCATTCAGTGTATAAGCAACAGGCGATTCGGTAACCGAAGGGTCGAAACAATTTCCCAGGCAAAAAGTATTTATTGCTCCCTCAATATCTGCACGAACATTCTTTTTCACCTTCACATCGATAGGAGTACTTGTAGTATTTGTGATATTTATCACAACTTTTATTTCCTCATCGGATGGTTCACCTTGTATGTTAATTTCTCCGTTAGAAACATCGGCTCCTTGATGGTGAAGAGTTAAACTTTGTGCGTTAGCTGTCAGAAAGATAGCTAGGAAAAGTGATGCTGATAGGATAAATTTCTTTGTCATAGTTTCGATTATTTAGATATGCAAATTTACAACTATCTTTAAATAGTATAGTATATTTACACCATAAAAAAAAGGAATATGAAACCACCAATACATTGTAAAACAATGAAGAACATATACTTATCATTTTTATACGTTAGTATAAGTTTTCTGGTTAATGCTCAACAACATCGTGGGATAGAGCACTTGTCTGAGAGTTTTAGCGCTGGAATGCCACCAAACGGGTGGACAATCGACAACCATTCAGCCAACTGGAGTGCATTCAATAGTTCCAACGCTGGTGGAACAGCACCCGAAGCACGGCTAGCCTGGACTCCACAGTTCAATGGTACCACTCGATTAATTTCACCATCAATTAATCTAGTTGGAATTGAGCATATTACACTTAATTTTAAGCATGCTCTCGACCATTACACAGGCAGCTATACCATTGGGGCTGCAACTCGCTCTGGTGAAAGCGATTGGAATATAATTTGGAGTAGAACTGGGGTTACTATTGTTGAAAGTCTTTCTATACCCATTTTAAATTCTGACGTTGGGTCCAATGAGTTTCAGTTCTGCATTTTCTTTACGGGTAACACCTACAACCTAAATTTCTGGTATATCGATGATATTGTTCTTTTCACACCATACGAAACAGATCTTTTAACACAATCAATAAATTTGTCGAAATTCCTTCCCATGGGTTCGCACACAGTTTCTGCTACTGTTCATAATGCAGGAATTCACCCTATAAGTTCATTCCAAATACAATACTTGATAAACGGGCAAAATGCTGTTACAGAGAATGTTTCAGGGCTTTCGCTTGAAGCAAACACAAGCTATGAACATACCTTTACTCAACCCTGGCTTGCGAACCCTGGGGTTTACACCGTTTCAGTTGTAACATCCAATGTAAACTACCAGGGAAACGACAATGACCCAAGCAATAATTCTTTAAGTCAAAGCATTTCCATTGCTTCACAGACCACTGCAAACAGACCATTAATTGAGGTGTTCACCAGTTCAACCAGTCCACCATGTAATGCGTTTAACACAAGTATTGTAAATCCGTTCATAAATAATCAATCTTATGAGCTTTCGGTCATCAAATACCAGATGAATTGGCCGGGGGTTGGTGATTCATACTACACTTCAGAAGGAGGAGTACGCCGTGTTTACTATGGGGTAACCACTCTGCCTAAGCTTTTTATTGGAGGAGAATCGGTTCCAACAACATCTGATGAGATAGAGAATTCCTTTAACAATCATTTATCCAAAGAATCTTTCTTTGAAATCAATGCATCCTCGTATGTCGATGGATCAACCCTACACTCTACAATCGAAGTAATGCCTTATATAACTGCATCTGGGTTTAAGCTAAGATGCGCTTTAGTTGAGAATGTTACAACAGGAAATGTTGGAAGCAACGGGGAAACAGAGTTTTACTATGTTCTAATGAAGATGCTGCCAAATGCTTCCGGAACAGAGATTAGTTTTGTTGATGGTCAACCCAGCATCGTTTCTTTTACAGAAAGTATTGCCACTTCAAACATTGAAAATACTGGAAACTTATCGTTAGTTGTTTTTATTCAAAACGATGAGAGTAAAGAAGTTTTTCAATCGACAATGGTTCGGTGTGGTAGCCAAACGGATTATCAGGCAAAAATCGAGTCCTTTGGATTTATTGAACCTGTATTACTTAATGTTGAAATATTGGATGTTGTAAATAATTCAGCGAGCATATATGTTACAGTAGCTTACGGAACTAACATTGCTAGTCTAACTCCTACTATTACTGTTTCTCAAGGTGCTTTGATTAGCCCGGCACCAGTAAATAGTTCATATTCACCCATAAACTTCACAAACCCCGTTGCATTTACCGTAACTTCACCCAACGGGTTAACAGTGAATACTTACACCGTGAATGTAGAAATGTACATTCCTTTCTACAATGTTACTTTTAATGTTACTGATTTTGAAACAAATGCACCTATTACTGGTGCAACTATAGGCATAAATAATGAGGTTTTAGTTACAAATAACGCGGGGAATGCTGTAATATCTCTTTCTCCCGGTACCTACAATTACACAATTACTAAAGAATTATACTTTGTTAAGGAAGGTTCAGTGAATGTATCAAGTAGTGATATCAATGTTCCCGTACAGCTCAATCTTGCTGAGTACATGGTAACATTTGATATCAGAGGAATAGAAGGAGAACCTATCAATAATGCTAGTATTCTGATAAACAGCGGAACAGTATTAACAAATGAGCAAGGTATAGCTTCGTTGAGCTTACGAATTGGTCAGTACCCGTACCTTGTTTACAAGAACGGATTTATATCGAGTGAAGGGGTTGTAAATGTGCAGAATGAGGAACAGGTTGTTGTTGTAATTCTAACGCCAACAGATATAAATATACAAGCTTTACCAAGTTTAAATATCTTTCCAAATCCAAGTAATGGGACATTTTCACTTCGAATTCCAAATATCTTCGAAGCCGATAGAGTTGAAGTTGTCTCAGTTTCGGGTCAAATAGTTAAAATTGTGTTTATCAATCAATTAAGCAATTTGGTACGAATAAGTATTAATGAAAGAGGTTTCTACATGGTATCTGTTAGCTATAAAGATGGAAGCAAAATAATTGGGAAATTAATTATTGAGTAAATATGATTGTTATGAGAACATTTCTTCTTTTCATTTTTGTAAACTTTTCTATTTGTTCATTTGGTCAACATCTTACCCAGAGCTTTAGCTCTAGTTTTCCACCTTCGGGCTGGACAATCGATGGTCAACCGAGTAACTGGTCGGTAGCACAATCGTCGAATGCTGGAGGAACATCACCTGAGGCACAATTCTCGTGGACGCCAGAGTTCAACGGAATTAGCAGACTTATATCTCCATCTATTGATCTGACTGGTTTTGATGCCCTTACGTTGGAGTTTAAGCATGCTATTGATCATTACTCAAGCACCTACACCGTTGGAGTTGCAACACGTTCAGGAAGTGGTGCTTGGAATGAGGTTTGGAGTAGAACCGGGGTTAGCATTATAGAAACCATCAATATATCTATAACAAATTCCGATGTGGGATCGTCAAACTTCCAATTCTGCTTCTTCTTCTCTGGAAACTCATATAATATCAACTACTGGTATATCGATGATGTTTTCCTTTATACACCATTGAATGTTGACCTTTTGACCTACTCAATCAATATTAAACCTTATATTGCCCAGGGTAATCATGAAGTTTCGGCTACAATAAAGAATATTGGACTACAAAGCATAAGTTCTTTAGACATTGAATACCAGATTAATGATGAATCGCCCTTTGTTGAAAGCATTACGTCAATTAACGTAGGAACAAACCAGAGCTTCACCCACACCTTTAACCAACAATGGTCGGCATTACCAGGAAATCAATTGATTACAGTAAAAACTACAAACATCAATGGTTCAGGAGATGATGACAACCCATTAAACAATACCCTTTCGAAGACGATTAGCGTTGCCTCGGGATCGGTTGCTAACCTACCACTATTCGAGTCGTTTACCAGTTCAACATGTGGTCCATGTTACAGTTTTAATACCAATACCTTTACCCCATTCCTTAACTCGCATCAGGGAGAATATGCAATTATCAAGTACCAAATGAACTGGCCTGGTTCGGGAGATCCATACTATACAAGCGAAGGAGGAACCAGAAGAACCTATTATGGTGTATCGGCAGTACCCCAACTTTTCACCGGAGGTGAACCAACACCAACCTCATCGTCGGGGTTAAATAACTTGTTCTCAAGCCATTCATCCAAGGAGTCGTTCTTTTCAATTACTGCATCCTTTACTGTTTGGGGAAATATGGTTTATCCAACTATTGAAGTTACACCGTTTGTTTCAATATCAGGTCTAAAGCTAAGAGCGGCGATAATTGAAAGGGTTACAACGGGCAATAAGAGATCTAACGGAGAAACCGAATTCCATTATGTTATGATGAAAATGCTTCCCGATGCACAAGGAACAACCGTTGATTTTACCGATGGGGAACCCTTTACGATATCATTTTCCCAGAACATGACCAATACCTTTGTGGAGGAAATGAGCGATTTATCACTTGTTGTTTTCATTCAGAATGATTCAACGAAAGAAATCTTACAATCGACTATGGTACAGCCAACTACAAGCATTCATAGCAATAGTAATACTCACTTTTCTATTTATCCAAACCCTACCAAAGGCTTCATCCAAATCAGAACAAATTATCAAAGTAAAAACATTACAGTTGAAGTGTTTAACGGTCTTGGTAGCATAGTTTACAGGAATAGTTTTAATATTGATAATGAGATTATTGAACTGAGCATAAACCAACCACCCGGATTATACATTGTAAAAATAACCGACTACAAAGGGGAATCTACAAATCATAAACTAATAATCCGATAGTTAGTAATGATTCCCAACGATTTTTCTAAAATATTAAACAGGGAGAACACTGCTTCTGTGAAGTATGACCTAAGAGAAAAGATTTTTGGGAAGAAAGATATTATTCCCCTATGGGTTGCCGACATGGATTTTGAAACGCCAGATTTTATCATTGATAGAATCAATCAACGGCTTAAGCATCCAGTTCTTGGTTATACTTTTCGTGATGAAGAATT
The DNA here is from genome assembly GCA_964481075.1 of uncultured Rikenellaceae bacterium. GTDB lineage: Bacteria > Bacteroidota > Bacteroidia > Bacteroidales > Tenuifilaceae > MWFE01. The sequence continues at coordinate 44,650 of CAYZSD010000004.1, forward strand.
GAATTTAGCAATTGCCGATTGGCAAAGAAGAAGACATGGATGGAGTATCGCAAGCGAATGGATAAGCCATTGTCCTGGAATTGTTGCTGGATTAAATCATGCTGTTCAGGCCTTTACGAATTCTGGAGACAGGGTCATGATTCAAACACCTGTTTACCATCCCTTCTTCTATGCAATTAAGAATAACGATAGGGTTATTGTTGAGAATAATTTGCATAACATCGATAATTGTTACTCAATTGACTTTGATGAGTTTGAGGATATTTTAAGACAAGGGGTTAAACTTTTCATTCTTTGCAACCCTCACAATCCAGTAGGTAGAGTATGGAAAACATTTGAATTGGAAAGGATTGCAGAGCTTTGCTTAAAGCATAAAGTCCTAATTATTTCCGATGAGATACATGCAGATATTGTTTTTAGTCCTCATAAGCATATACCTTTTGCTTCCTTGTCGAAGGAAGTTAGCGACAACACCATTACTTTTGGTTCTGCCAGCAAAACCTTCAATATTGCGGGTTTAACCACAGCATTTAACATTATTCCAAATAGTTCCCTTCTTGAGTTGTATAATTTTCAACTTGAAAAAAATGGAACTGGTTTGGGAAACGTATTGGGTTATGAAGCTACAAAAGCAGCTTATTCATTTGAAGGAGAGGTTTGGCTTGAACAGCTTCTAGAATACCTTTGGGTTAATTATGTTACTGTTAAAGAATATATTACCAAGTATCTACCTTTAATAGACCTTTGTCCTTTAGAGGGAACATATCTTTTGTGGCTCGATTTTTCAAGATATCGGTTAAGCATCGATGAGCTTAATCGTAAGCTAATTCATGAAGCAAAAATAGGATTAAGTTCAGGTGAGATTTTTGGCAAAAAAGGTAAAGGGTATCAACGGATGAATATTGCGTGTTCAAATACTACAATTAATGATGTTCTAAAACGATTAAGAAAAACTTTTGGATAAATAGCTAGTAATAAATATATGAATATATTTGCAAAAACTGTTTCCCAATTTACCACTAACTAAAAAACTTCAAAAAATGAAAAAGACAACTTTACAAATTGTACTTTTAGTTCTAGTATTATTCTCATTCTCATCACAAATTCTAGGACAGCATTTGAGCGAGAATTTCAGTTCTGGTTGGCCGCCACAAGGATGGACCATTGATGCCCAACAAGGAAACTGGTCTGCTGTTCAATCGTCGAATGCTGGAGGTTCCGCTCCTGAGGCAAGATTTTCGTGGACACCACAGTTTAACAGCACCTCAAGGTTAATATCACCTTCCATTGATTTAACAGGTGTTCAAAACCTAACCCTTAGTTTCAAACATGCAGTTGACCATTACTCAGGAACATACACGGTGGGAGTTGCAACCCGTTCGAATAATGGGAGTTGGAATACCATTTGGAGTAGTGGAGGAGCTAACGTACAACAAGCAGTAAGCGTAGCTATCACCAATGCCGATGTAGGTTCGGCAAACTTCCAGTTCTGTTTCTTTTTCTCGGGAAACTCATACAATATAAACTACTGGTATATTGATGACGTAGTTTTATATACACCTTATGATACTGATATCGAGGTATTCTCAATAAACGTTAGCAGCTATTCATTGTATGGAACAAAAGATGTTGCAACCACAGTTAAAAACATAGGTATCAACCCAATTACATCGTTCTCCCTTCAGTATCAAATTGATGAACAAACTCCTATTGTAGAAGAGGTTACAGGTGTTAACATTACCACTGGCAGCACCTACACATTTACCTTTAGTCAAACTTGGGAAGTCACCCCAGGGGTCTATAACCTTTCGGTAAATGCTTCCAATATTAATGGGGCAGGTGATGACGATTACACACCAAACAACACTTTAAATAAGAACATTCATATTGCCTCACAATCGGTTGCAAACCTACCTCTTTTCGAATCCTTTACAAGTTCCACCTGCCCCCCTTGCTACACCTTTAATACAAATACTTTTACTCCGTTCCTAAATGCCAATCAGGGACAATATGCAATTATTAAGTATCAAATGAACTGGCCTGGTAGCGGTGATCCATATTATACAGCAGAGGGTGGTGTTAGAAGGACTTACTACGGAGTTTCAGCTGTACCGCAGCTATTTACCGGAGGTGTTGGTACGCCAACAAATCAAACAGGATTGAACAACGCCTTTGCTTATGAGCAGTCGAAACCAACATTTTTCTCATTGAATGCCTCAGCTTACGTTAGTGGAAACATGGTTCATGCCACTATAAATGTATTGCCTCATGTTACAGTAACCGGGTTTAAGGTAAGAGCAGCTATTGTTGAAAATGTAACAACAGGAAATGTTGGCAGCAATGGAGAAACCTCGTTTAAGTACGTAATGATGAAGATGCTTCCTGATGCAAATGGGACAACTGTGAATTTGAATGATGGAGAAAACCATAGCCTATCATTCTCACAGGATATGTCGGGAACTTTTGTGGAAGAGATGTCTGATCTTACCCTTGTAGTTTTCATTCAGAACGACACCACAAAAGAGATTTTCCAATCCATTATGGTCCCATGTGCTCTTGAACAACAATACCCCGTGATATTTACAATAAACAACGAACTATCAGAGCCAATTGCTGGAGCGACTGTTTCTATTGGTGCTCAGAATCAAATAACTGATGCACAAGGACAAACAACTTATATGCTTCCAAATGGAACATATTCTTATTCTGTAAACTATACTAATTATTATCCTACCAATGGAAGTATAACAGTAGCTGACGAAGGTTTTGAAGTTAACGTTACAATGGAACCAATACCTTTATATACTGTTACTTTCAATGTGACAGATGATGAAGGGGCTGCACTTGAAGGTGCTAATATTCAGGTTAATGGACTTTCAATTACAACCGACTCACAGGGGGTAGCCACAATAGAGCTCCAAAATGGTGATTATCCATATACCGTTAGCCTGGCTAATTACTACTCCGAAGAAGGATCTTTCACCGTTCTTGACGAAGATCTGCTGGTAGATGTAACCCTTTCTCCTGTTCTATATGCCTTGATTACGTTTAATATTAGCGATATCAATTCGAATCCAGTAGAGGGTGCAATAATAATTGTTGCGGAGGAGACATTAACTTCTGACCAATTGGGTGTTGCAACAGTTGAACTGATGAATGGTGAATACGATTTTACTGTTTCCAAAGAAGGTTTTATTATTTATGAAAATAGTTTTACTGTTGTAAATGAGGATATTACCATTGAAGTCACCTTGACTCCTATTCCTTACTTTATTGTTACTTTCACGGTGCTTGACGAAGCAGAAGAACCCATTGAAGGAGCATTAGTTGAAATAAATGGCGAAGAACTCACAACCGATGAGCTAGGAATTGCTACAATTGAGCTAACAGAAGGTGAATACCTGTTTGTTGTTTCAAAAACCAACTACGAAACAGTAAGCTCAACCATTACCGTAGTTGACGAGGAAGTTAATGTTACTGTTGAATTAAGCCTTATTAAGTATATTCTCACCTTCAATGTTTCAAATGAGAGCCAAGCACCAATTGAAGGAGCTTCAATAGCTATTTATAACCAAGTTTTAGTTACAGGTAGTGAAGGTACAGCAAGCGTTGAACTTCCAATAGGTGTTTATGAGTATTTGGTATCAAAGGACGGCTATATAACTTTTACCAACGAAGTTAACCTAACTGAGGATGCTACTGTAAATGTAGTACTCCAGCTAGTTCCATCGACCGATGCATTCATCCTAACCTTTAACTTTGAAAACCAAGATATTAGCGTATTAGAGGTTACTATATCCGATGTAACTAATAACCAAGCTTCTATCGGAATTAAATTGCCCTCTGGTACAGATGTAACTGCACTCGTTCCAATCATTACCATATCGGAAGGCGCTACAATTAGTCCAAGTAACTTTGCTGTTCCAACTAATTTTACTAATCCTGTTGCTTACACTGTTACTGCTGAGGATGGGGTTACTGCCAACGTTTACACAGTAACAATTGAATTCATTGATATACTTTACCTGGTTACCTTTAACGTAACTGGATACAATGAAGAAAACCTTGAGGGAGCAACCATTAGCATTGAGGGTTTCGAAAATCCGCTTGTAACCAATGCAAGTGGAATTGCAACCATTGAGCTACCAAATGGAAGTTACAATTTTGCAGTTAACCACGAATCACATTCTCCCTATACTGATAACTTCATAGTAAGTGGAGCTGCAATTGAAGTAAACGTACAAATGGTATTTAACAGCGCAGATTTCTTAACTACTTCTGGTATAAACCTTTATCCAAATCCAACCACAGGTAAGGTAATTATTGATACTAAGCAACAAGGAAACTTTAGGTTTGATATTCATAATTCACTTGGACACTTAGTGTACAACGAGGTAGTTACAAGCAGAGAAGGTTATATTGAACTGAACATTAACCAACCTTCAGGTGTTTACCTTGTAAAAGTTACGCTTCCTGACGGAAGAACGTTTACAAATAAGTTAATTGTAAGATAATGACCCTTAGGTTTTTTATTCTTAACAGAAAAAATCTATTGTTTTTTTTATTCTATTTTGGGTTTGCCCTTAGTGGGCAAACCCAAAATGGGATTTTTTTGACAAAGACCAACCTTGGTCCCTACGGAAAAATTAACAGTAGCCAGGAAGTGTATGGCATGGTGAGTAATTCAACCGAACATCTTGTATATGAAATGACCTTCCACTGGCAAGAGGAAGATGGGCAAATCAATTCCGATTACCGATCAGGACTGTCTATATCAGGGTGGTCGAACTACTTATTCCGGCACAATGACACCTGGACACCAAGCAGTATTGGAAACACTTCAATTAATGTTTGGGTAACCGATATAAATGGAGGTAGCATACAGAACTCTGATACTATAACAATTAACATCGAGGTTCTTGAAAATACTGCCCAAAGGCTATTCCTGTACGAAAGTTTCTCAAGTACATCTTGTGGAACCTGTTCACAAGTTAATCCAGCCATTAGAGAGCTAGCCCAGAAGCATCTGGGACAAGCATTTTTTATAGGCTATCAAGTAAACTGCTGGTCAGGAAACCCTATGTGTCTCTTTGCAAGCGAGTACATTTCCGAAAGGGTTGACTTGTACAGTGTTCAGTACACACCATATTCTGTAATGGGCCATTGGTATAGTGGTAATTCTCACACCTTCGATCGAGTTTTAATTGACGCTGAGCTACAACGTCCTGCTCCTATTCAAATAGCAGGAACATTTTCGATTGAGGGAACAACCCTAACAGCACAAGTAACAATAGCACCTTTTACTGCTATTAATATAGAAAATTTAATTGTCAAAGTTCCAATAATTCAAGACATTGTATCATTTAGTTCCCCTCCTGGAAGCAATGGAGAGACAGTTTTCTATCATATTCTACGCCGCTTTGCTACACTTAACAATGAAGCACTTGCACCGCTTCAGAATGGAGAAGAAGTGAGCCTTTTCATCATGGAAGATTTTGCTGACCTAGACATCGATTTGACCTTGTTTAGAGTTGGTGCTTTCGTTCAGGATACAACAACTTTTGAGATTATCCAAGCATCTGAATTACAAGGCGTGGCAACAAAAGTTGAAACAATTGATAGTAAGCGAGTTACGATTTCACCCAATCCATCCTCAAAGGAAATTTCGGTTTCATTCTGCACCCAGAGCAAAGGAATTCACCAGCTTGTTATGCTTAATTCAGGTGGAAGTATCGTATTAACCAAAAACTTTGAATTGAATGAAAATGATGATAATACCCTTTCTGTCAACATTGAGAGTTTACCCTCTGGATTATACATCCTAAGCCTGAAGTTTCCTAATGGGGAGGTGGCGAAACAAAAACTACTGAAGCATTAATTGTATTACTAACAGATTATTAACGAATTAAGATTACTTATATGAAAATTTATATTTCCATAATATCATTTATTCTTTTGAGTTCACTATTCACATTTGCACAACAGGGCAATGTTAAGAAACTTCCTTCAGTAACGATTAAGACCCTTGATGGCCGTGATTTTTCAACTTCAAAGATTGAGAATGGAGGAAAGCCAATAATTATATCCTTTTGGGCATCATGGTGTAGGCCTTGCGTTAAAGAACTTTCTGCAATTGCCGATCTTTACGATGACTGGCAAATAGAAACAGGTGTAAAGCTTATTGCGATATCAATTGATGATGCTAGAACCGTTAATAATGTTCGCCCAATGGTTAATTCACGAGGTTGGGAGTACGATTTTTACCTCGATTCGAATGGAGATCTCCGACGGGCAATGGGTGTAACCAATGTTCCCCATACATTTATTTTGAACGGAAAGGGAGAAGTGGTTTATCAACACACAACCTACACCGATGGAAGTGAGTATGAGATGTTTGAAAAAATCAAAGCGTTGAAATAGTTGAACTTACTTAACTAACTCTAATGAACCCAAATCAAATAATGGCAGTTAGAAATCAAAGTATAACTTTTATTGCATCCTGTATCATTCTATGCCTTAGTATTTTTCCTGTCAGATCACAGGATTTTTTTGATGGGGCAACGGTTCAAGGAAACTTCTATACTGAGACCAACTACTACTTGACCGATAGCCTTATTGGTGCCAATAAGGTGCCAGAATACATCAGGGCAAACATTTATGGGAATATTTTTTACCGATACAAGGGCTTCAATGCTGGTATCCGATATGAAGCCTACCACCCTCCCCTCCTTGGCTTTGAGCCAAAATACGAAGGGCAAGGGATTGCACACAGGTTCATTAACTATAGCGACAGCTTATTTGAGATTACGGTAGGGAATTTCTATGAGCAATACGGAAGTGGTATCATTCTAAGAGCCTATGAGGATAAGAACCTTGGAATAGACAATGCATTTGACGGTTTCCGTTTACTAGTTCGACCCTTCAATTCACTTACTATCAAAGGAATGATTGCTAAGCAACGTCATTTTTGGGAGAACGGCCCTGGGTTAGTTCGTGGTGCCGATATCGATTGGAGCATTTTACAACAAATACTTCCAGAATCATCTGCAAACCTAACTCTTGGGATTAGCGGGGTAAGTCGTTTTCAACCCGATAGGGATCAGCGATACAACTATCCTGAGAATGTTGCTTCATTTGCCGCCCGTACTTCCCTTTATTTGGGAAACTTCTTTATTTCATCGGAGTATGCCTGGAAAATTAACGACCCTTCTGCTGTAAACAACAGGATTTACAAAGAAGGTCGAGCCCTGATTGTTACCAGTTCTTACTCTCAAAAAGGGTTGGGGTTCTTGCTTTCGGCAAAGTACATCGATAATATGGATTTTCGTTCTAGCCGAACGGCTTCGGGAAATGAACTTACTCTTGGTTATTTACCTGCTACTACTCGTCAGCATACATACTCATTACCAGGCATGTACCCTTATGCGACGCAATCCACCGGCGAAGCAGGAATTATGGCACAGGTAAACTATACCATACCTAAGAATACTACCCTTGGGGGTCAGTACGGTACCAATCTTCTCTTCAGCGCCTCAATCGCAAATTCCATTGACAAGCAACCACTCAATGACACAACTAAGATTGGCAAAGAGGGAACGTTAGGTTATAAATCGAAATTTGGTGCAATTGGCGATGAAAAATATTACCACGACCTTTCTTTTGAGGCAAACAGAAGGATAAACAGAAACCTCAGAGTTGTGGCAGGGATTGCACAACAGTTTTATAATATCGAAGTTATTGAAGGTCACCCAGGTGAAGAACCAGTACATGCATGGATTGGATATGCTGACATAGCGTATCGCTTGCCAAATAACAGAGCCATTCGATTTGAGGCCCAACATCTTCAAACAAAACAAGATATGGGGAATTGGGCAATGGTATTGGTTGAGTATTCGGTGGCTCCTAAGTTCTCCTTCTCCGTTTCGGATCAGTATAACTATGGCAACGAAGATAGCAAGTTGCGTAAGCACTACTACATGACAAACTTTAGCTTCAATCATGGTCCGCATCGACTATCAATTAGCTATGGAAAGCAACGTGAAGGTGTTATTTGTGTTGGCGGTATATGCCGAACTGTTCCAGCAGCATACTATGCAGGTGTAACGTATTCTACTACATTCTAAATCAACTGAAAATGAAGGTAATAAATATAGCAAGAATAACTTTGATAGCAGTCGTAATAGCCACAGGATGTGACATTGTTGAAGGGCCATACGTGAATCCTATTGAAATCCCAACCGACTCAAACGTTGTGGTGCAGAAAGTTCTTCTTGAAGAATTTACAGGGCATCAGTGCCCCAACTGTCCAGCTGGAGCTGAGGAAGCAAGTCAACTCCATAGCTTGTACGAGGGACGATTCATTGTTATTGCTTATCATGCAGGTTTTTTTGCCAGAACAAGCAGCGATTTCCCCATCGATTATAGAACATCTGTTGGTAATGAGTTGAATACCCACTTTGGAGTTGTTTCATATCCCGCTGGTTTAATCAACAGAAAAGGAGGAAACGTGGTAGGTGTTACTGAATGGTCTGGGTTAACATCAGAGGTAATTTCTCAAGAACCATCATTAAGATTAACTATTTCTAAAACATATAATGAAACAACCCGATTACTCAATGTTACAGTAACCGCAAAAGCTTTAGCTCAACTTTCAAGCATGAATGTATCTGTTTTCATAACAGAAAGCGGAATGGTTTCACCTCAGAAAACTAGTAACGACCCCAATTATCCCTCCGGGGTTATACCTGATTACCAGCATAACCATGTTTTCAGAGCATCGATGAACGGCACCTGGGGAAATGAAATATTCAATGCAGGAGCTGAAGCAAATAAAACTGAAACTTTGGAAATGAACTATACCATCAGTAATGATTGGAATGCTGAGAATATTCACATTGTGTGCTTCGCATACAGCAATTCAACTGGAGAAGTAATTCAGGTTGAAGAGGTTAACTTAATTGATAGTTAGTTTTCTACTCCTTTTCTTTTGAATCATCCCGAGCGTTACTCTTTATGACGTTTTTTAGGGAAAGTATCAAAAGCACAAAACCTGCGACAACTGAAACAAGCAGAAAATTTAAGTTTTTATATCTCTCACTAACTAATGCTTTTAGCTGCTTTGCAACCAAGTTTCCTTGAAAGTAGCTGGTTTGAGGAATATTACGGTGATGCCACTTTCCAATTATTGTACCCTCGTTAAGCAAAATTAGACCTGGATTAGACCTGATTGTGGTTTTTAGCATTATTTCATCGGCTTGAAGAAATGGAAAGGCCGCACCAGTTGCGCTGATAAACTTATCGACCTCACTTGGTGGGGATGCTGTAATACAAGCAAATCCAATTCCATGCTCACGAGCCATAAAGTATAGTTCATTAAGTTTTTCGAAGGCAACCCTGTTTGACTTATCAAGCCGATAAGAAATGGCAAGGAGATAGTAACCGGAGTGGTTCAAAATGCTATCGGTGAGGGTCCAACCATCAAAATCGGTGATAACAAAATCGGTGATAGGTGGTTTGAACCCCTCCTTAACAAGCAACGATTTGCTATCAACAAACCGCCAGGTGGAATCTTGCCAAGGGAAATTATCTTGGTT